>RZYF01000112.1 GCA_010014665.1 Candidatus Saccharimonadota bacterium
CGTAGGACATAATTGTTAAGTATTCCTGTGCTCCCTCCATACTACGGAAGCAACCAGATACCTTGTTTTTCACCTTTATCATTCTGATATCTCGTTCTGCCTGGTTATTATCAAATGGTACACAGAGATTTTTTATAAATAGACAGACTGATTCCTTGTAATTATCCAGCCTGTTGATTAAGCATAATACTTTTCCTTTTTTCTTTTTGCCACGTTTTTTTGGGGTGGCTACAGGAAGAGGATTTTCTTCATAAGCTTTAAGTATGATTTCATCATACTGTTTATCAAATTTATGAAGATGATAGTAGCTGAGTCCCGTTTTCTCCTCTTCGAAAGCCTTATCACGAACTTTTTTCATTGATAAGAGGAGTTTTTTGAACTCTGTCGCCCAGGTCTGCTCTGGATGATTCTGCTCTACTCCATTCAGTTCACGTAGAAGGTGTGCGCTACAGACTGCATGTGCAAGATTTTCATACTTCCAGTAAGAACTCCAGCAATCATGTACAGTAATTCCATGGTAAAAGGGAAGTATCTTTGCTTCATCCATACCTTCCTTGCCACGTTTTTTACTTATGGACAGATGGGTGAAATCAGTATTAGAAGCATTATGGACCCAGATGGTTTTCCCATCTACACGAGTACCTGTTTCATCACAATGGATTAGCTCAAGGTTAAGCATCTGCTGGCGAATCCATTCCATTGTTCCAGTCAGGGAACTTGCGCAGCGTGATACCATGTTGCTAATGGTTCCGGTTGCAAGCGGGATGTTGAATACACTGCCTAGTATCTCATGTGTACGATTGACACTGACAGCACCAACAGTAGTAAATGCAACAACAAGAGCATTCAGATTAGGACCATACTGGACTGTAGCCTTCACATGTTTTGGAAAACTGCCTTGCTTTTTTCCACCATGGAGAGGGCAATCGACTACAACAACCTGTTCATGTGCTACTACGTTAACATCAACAACAGCATCTATTACATGACGCGTCTCTTTAATACAAGCATGTTCAAGGCATGTATCGTGATAAGGGCAAGATTCACATTCCAGAGCCATATGTTTCTCGACCTGATTTGGATTAGCAATAACTGATAGATTGGTTCCCTTATGTCCAGCTTGACCGCCCTGCTTTTTACCAGTAGTCTGGCGTAGACTTTGATTCTTGTTAACTGGTGGTTTTTTAAGACCGTCACTTGAAGGCGGTTTGGAACTGTTCTTGGAATTCATTTTGAGCTGCTCTTGCAGTTCTTTGATGGTCTGATTTAGTTCCTTCACAGTGGAAGTCAACTGCGAAATTTGTTCGGTCATAGAAGCGTTTTGCTCCATAAGATATTTGACATAATCCTCTGTGATTGGCATTCAAACCACCTTCTTTCCTTGATTTCTATAGTTATATTTTACCGGAAATCCAAGAAAAAAGCGAATCATTCAAAAGGAGCATATAGTGAAAATGACGGTGGGTAACAGTATTCAAGTAATGATTAATGAGACTAAAAACATCCTGTTTTATGGAAGTAATCCACAATCGAAAGTTAAAAGGTGGAACTATACACCTTTGATTTTTCAATCAGATGGAAGTGGTGGATAACCTTTCTAAAAACCTAAAACTGGTGCTAAAACAGAAAAATTATTTTCTCTGTTTTGCACAAATATAGTACTTGTTAGATATTAGGGTACTGAACAGTTAC
>RZYF01000113.1 GCA_010014665.1 Candidatus Saccharimonadota bacterium
TTCTAAAAAACCCTTGCAATTAGGCATAAAGAAGCATATAATTATTTCTTGCACAGCAATGTTTCTTTGCGAGAAACCTCTAGCGATTGACAGGTGAATCGATCGATGGAGGATTTTTTATTCTCCAGAAATCTTGAATAAAACGTAAACGATTTGGTTATTGTATAATCTACAACCACAATCTCTTTACATAATTTGCCTCCTTTGATAATATTAATTGGCTTGAGCTCACGCGGTAATGTGCCATTAGGCGACGCAAGCGTGTGATCTCAAGTGTGAGAACGCGGTAACTTAACAATTTGTTCAAATTTTTTTGATGATAAGACAAAGGAATTGACGGAAAAGAGAGATTCTTTCGAGAATTTCTCCATCTTTAGTAGCTGGTGCAAACCAACTACTAGTCAAAACCAATGCATAAAAAGGTACTCAAGGGCACTAAAGTGGATGCCTAGACGTATATTACCGATGAAGGACGTGGAAGACTGCGATAATCTTCGGGGAGCTGTCAACAAGCTTCGATCCGGAGGTCTCCGAATGGGGAAACCCGCCATGAGTCATGTCATGTGCATCTCTATCTGAATACATAGGATAGTTGAAAGGGAACTGCCTGAACTGAAACATCTTAGTAGGGCAAGGAAAAGAAAGTAAATAACGATTCTCGGAGTAGTGGCGAGCGAAACGGGAAGAGCCTAAACCTTATAAGTTTCTCTAGCAATAGAGATAAGGTGATAGCCGAATACTTATGAGGTGTTGTGAGTTTACAAATGACCAAGTCAGAGAGTTTAAGCTTCGGTTTAAGCAATCTGATTTGCGATTGACACCTATCAGTGAGCGAATAAGGTAAAAAATCGACGTTGCTAGTAGAAGGAACTGGAAAGTTCCGCGATACAGCGTGATAGCCGCGTATACGAAAGCGACGTTGACCTTATATTTGTTTTCTCGAGTAGGCCGGGACACGAGAAATCCTGGTTGAATCCGGCAGGACCACCTGCCAAGGCTAAAAATAATATACGATCGATAGTGAACAAGTACAGTGATGGAAAGGTGAAAAGAACCCCGGGAGGGGAGTGAAATAGATCCTGAAACTTAGTGCCTACAAGGAGTCGGAGCCGGCTTGTCCGGTGACGGCGTGCTTTTTGTAGAACGATCCAGCGAGTTACTTTTGTCAGCAAGGTTAAGTCAAATGACGGAGCCATAGTGAAAGCGAGCCTGAATAGGGCGATTTTAGTTGACAGGAGTAGACCCGAAACCGGGTGACCTAACCATGGGCAGGTTGAAGCTACTGTAACAGGTAGTGAAGGACCGAACCAGGGACAGTTTCAAATGTCTTGGATGACCTGTGGTTAGAGGTGAAATGCCAATCGAACTCGGAGATAGCTGGTTCTCCTCGAAATAGCTTTAGGGCTAGCGTCGTGTAGTAGCATACGGGGGTAGAGCTCTGTAAAGGACTGGGGGGAGCAATCCTACTCACCCTTAACAAACTACGAATACCGTATGTGTAATCACGGCAGTTAGAACGTCGGGGCTAAGCTCGACGCTCGAAAGGGAAACAGCCCAGACCATCGTCTAAGGTCCCTAAATATATACTCAGTGGGAAACAAGGTGAGATTTCTTAAACAGCTAGGATGTTGGCTTAGAAGCAGCCATTCATTTAAAGAGTGCGTAACAGCTCACTAGTCAAGAGATCT
>RZYF01000114.1 GCA_010014665.1 Candidatus Saccharimonadota bacterium
TCATAGCAAGTCGCACAAAGTGTATTGTTCTCTTCGAAAGAAGTGTATATTGTGCGCTTGCCTGCTTTCAAATATCGTTTATTAAGCAGACGTTCATAAATTATCCGTCTCTTAATAAGCCACATAGCGGCTTCTGTTATTTATCAGTTATGCCAATGCAAATTTTTGAAACAGATCCATAAATACATACCGCCATGTGTTACTACATCCGAGCGCAAGGACTACTTTTCGGGCATGCGATGTTATATGTCCTGCAATCAAAATCAGATTGCTTATTACTGTTCTCAGACGGCGGCGTTTTACAACATGTTTTGTCTTTGGTGCTTTCTTGCTCTTTAATGATTCCTGCCCTATCATTCTTAAAATGTTGTATGCAATGATGGTTAACTCCAAAACAAGCTCATTTGTTTCAAATTTACCAGATGGAAGACGTTCTACATCCATATCAGTTTTGATTTCACTGTGATACTGTTCGCATTCACCATGTGCATGATATAAGGCAATTACTTCATCATCTGTGGCACCTAAATTTGTCCACCATGTGTTTGCTTCTATGTCGGCTGGCAAAAGAAACTGCCCATGTTTATCAATACTTCGTTCTATGATTTCATAGCCGATACGCATACACATTGTTTTATCGTTGTTTTCATCATCTGTGTAGGTAACATCCTTCCAAGAGGAACCAACATAGACTTCTTTTCCGTCACGAGGATTGCGAATATCTTTACAGCATTCTTTTGCAAGCGAAATCCAGTCATCTTTGCTTTCACCTCTGCGAAGATTTCGTTTCACAATAAACCAGGAGCCATCTTCAATTAAGATACCCAGGTTTTTCGCTGCATCATTCCCAGAATCGAGACGGATCAGCAGTGGTGCATCTGTCAACTGATGACATAATTGCAGAGTTTCTTTCAGAAATTCTGGTGTATGTTTCTGACAGTGCTGTTTTCCTTCACGCAGCTCACAGTTGACAAGAAAACCTTCTGTTCCAATATATGCCATCATTGGTGCATAGCCATCATAACCTTTATAGGTTCTGGAAACACCTTCTTTTGAAGTCTTGGAATTATCAAAAGGAGTTACGTCTATATCAACTGGAACATAGCCATTTTCAAGTGCCGTTGGTCGGATGTTATACGTTTTGAACATGTCAACATTGGCTTGCAGAATGGTATCTCGCAACGAAGAACCAATATCATCCATTCGTTGGCGAAGTGTTTCAGCCGATGGAATTGCATAAGCGATTCCAAGTGCCATTTTGTAATATTCAGGGTCATCCATCATTTCATGGACAGCTTCATATTCTGTTTTACCCTGACAGAGAAGACCAATATATGTCAATAGAATATCTCCATTTTTGATTTGTGGCTGAGAACGTTTTGCTGAAACAGACATACGGTTACATTTCTTTGCAAAGTCACTTTTGCCTAACATAGAACCAACAAGAGAAAGACCACTTGGTGTAATTAGGCGTTCTTCGGAGAATTCTACAACTAATTTTTTCATAACAATCACCTCTATATTTGATGCTTTTATTTTACCAAATATCGGCATGGATTGCTTGTAAAAATAAATAATTTTTTCACCCATTGGGTGATTTTGAAACATAGAACAAAAAACTAATCAACCCGTTAAAATATGTGGTTTCCAATACATATTTTTTATATGAGTTTCACGGATTATGG
>RZYF01000006.1 GCA_010014665.1 Candidatus Saccharimonadota bacterium
ATCCATCCGCACCTTCCGGTACGGATACCTTGTTACGACTTAACCCCAATCATGCCCCCCACCTTAGGCCGACGAATCGGACTTCGGGTGTTGGTCACTCTCATGGTTTGACGGGCGGTGTGTACAAGACCCGGGAACGTATTCACCGCAACATGCTGATCTGCGATTACTAGCGATTCCGACTTCATGGAGGCGAGTTTCAGCCTCCAATCTGAACTGGGACCGGCTTTGATGGGATTTGCTCCCCCTCGCGGGTTTGCTGCCCGTTGTACCGGCCATTGTAGCGCGTTTCTAGCCCAAGACGTAAGACTAATACTGACCTGACATCATCCCCTCCTTCCTCCCCGTTACCGAGGCGGTCTGAATAGAAAAATTCAACTATTCACAGGGGTTGCGCTCGTTGATGGACTTAACCAAACATCTCACGACACGAGCTGACGACGGCCATGCAAGATCTGTCACCGAGTTCAATAAAGCACTCTCTCCTTTCGGAAAGATTCTCGGGATGTCAAGCCTTGGTAAGGTTCTTCGTTTATCATCGAATTAAAGAACACGCTCCACCGCTTGTGCGGGTCCCCGTCAATTCCTTTATGTTTTAGCCTTGCGGCCGTACTCCACAGGCGGGATGCTTAACGCGTTAGCTTCGCTACGGAGGGGGTCGATACCCCCCACAGCTAGCATCCATAGTTTACGGCGTGGACTACCCGGGTATCTAATCCGGTTCGCTCCCCACGCTTTCGTGCCTCAGCGTCAGAAATGGTCCAGTAGCCTGCCTACGCCATTGGTGTTCCTTCTTATATCTACGGATTTCACTCCTACACAAGAAATTCCAGCTACCTCTACCATTCTCGAGCTTACCAGTTTGGATAATAGACTGAATGGTTGAGCCACCAGCTTTCACTATCCACTTAATAAGCCGCCTACGCAACTCTTTACGCCCAGTCACTCCGGATAACGCTTGGGTCCTACGTATGACCGCGGCTGCTGGCACGTAGTTAGCCGACCCTTATTCGTATATTACCGTCATATTCTTCGTATACAAAAGCTGTTTACGACCCGAAGGCCTTCATCCAGCACGCGGTGTTGCTCCATCAGGGTTGCCCCCATTGTGGAAGATTCCTAACTGCTGCCTCCCGTAGGAGTCTGGACCGTGTCTCAGTTCCAGTCTGGCTGATCATCCTCTCAGACCAGCTACGGATCGTCGGCTTGGTGAGCCATTACCTCACCAACAACCTAATCCGACGCAGGCCGTTCCCATAGCGCATTACTGCTTTAATCCGAAGACCATATGCGGTATTAGTCACTCTTTCGAGTGGTTATCCCTCACTTTGGGGTACGTTCCTACGCGTTACTCAGCCGTCCGCCGCTCCCCATAAAAATAGATAACTGTAGTTCTCTACTCTTAAAGGGGCGCTCGACTTGCATGTTTTAGGCACACCGCCAGCGTTCATCCTGAGCCAGGATCAAACTCTCCATAAAAGATGAATCAAAAATGATTCATACTGACGAAATGACTTGCACTGCCAAATTGTGAACGTCCTTATCTGATTCCACCTCAAAAAGTGCTTCAGACTGATACCCAGTCTACTCGTTTTTAAAACAGATGTCAACACTCTAATTTGTTTATATTGTTATAAAAAATGCAACAACCAATCCTATCATTACACCAAGAATTGCCCCTACTATTACCTCTGTAGGTTTATGTCCTAAAGCAACTCGCGGTAATGTATCTTTTGCATACGGTGATGCCTCAATAAGCTTTAGTAACGCACTGCCTTGTTCACCAATCGAACGACGTGCTACTAGCGCATCATATATGGTTATGGCAGCTAACCAAATTGAAATAGAAAACAGGTCGCTAATTCCTTCATTCACAAATATTACGGTTGCAAGTGAAGTGACGACTGCGGTATGAGCGCTTGGCATATCGCCAGACGAAAAATATTTGCTGAAATCACTCTTTTCTTTTTTTGCAAAGCGCAAAATTATTTTTATAGATTGGGCTACTAACCAAGCTAGTGAGGGCGCAATCAAATATGCAAAACTACTCTTCATCGTCTTCCTCAATATCTTCTAATTCTGCTGTTTGTTCAGGGATTAACCCGATTGAAGCAACCGTATCATCTAAACTCATACGCATGACACGCACTCCCTGAGTCGTACGACCTAGCTTAGGTATATCTTTAAGTCCTACACGGATTGTTTGGCCTTTCGAAGAAATCATTAGTATCTCCAATGCTTCAGGGTCAAGAGCCTGCACAGTAATCAGCGGTCCTGTTTTGGCTGTCACTACAGCGGCTTTAATACCTACCCCTCCTCTTTTATGAGTAGGAAAATTTGAAGCTTTAGTCATTTTACCGTAACCGTTCTCGCTCATTACTAAAAGTTGGCGTGTTTCGTCTGCTAAATCCATACCTACAACCCTGTCACCAGGACGCAGTCTTATCCCTCTAACGCCTCTAGCGGACCGACCCATCGAACGAGCGTCAGACTCTTTGAATCTAATAGCTTGGCCAAACGCAGTTGATATAACAACTTCATCATCACCGTTACTGATACTCACCCAACGAAGTTCGTCGTCTTTATCAAGGTTAATAGTTATTAAACCACTGTTACGGATATTATCGTAATCTTTAACAGGTGTCTTTTTAACTGTACCGTGAGCTGTCGCCATGAAAAGAAAACCATCACTTGGGCGATTTTTTTCAATTTTGATCATAGAAGTTATCTTTTCTTCTGGTTGTAACTGCAGCAAATTCACTATTGCCACACCCTTAGCCTGTAAGCTAGCTATTGGGATTTCGTATGCTTTAAGTCTAAATACTCTACCTCTATTAGTAAAGAATAGTAGCCAGTCATGGGTACTAGCCGCTACTAAATGATCAATAACGTCTTCTTCTTTTGTAGTCATACCCCGCTTACCCTTACCTCCGCGATGCTGCTTTTTATAATCCGAAGCAAGCGTACGTTTAATGTAATTCTCTGTTGTCAACAACACAACTACATTTTCATCAGGTATTAACTCTTCATCTCTGAATTTACCAAGTTCTTGATCAATTATTTGGGAACGGCGTTCATCACCATACTTTTCTTTCATTTCAAGAAGTTCTTCCTTGATAACTCTGAGAATTTCCTGTTCACTTGCTAGAATAGCCTCGAGCTGTTTAATAGTCAGAATTAACTCTTTTAGTTCGTCCTCAATCTCTTGTCTCTCAAGACCGGTGAGCTTTCGTAACTGCATTGCCAAAATAGCTTTAGCCTGAATCTCGCTTAAATTGAACTGCTTAATTAAATTAATCTGGGCTTCTTCGGTTGTTTTACTAGCTCGAATTGTCTTAATTACTTCATCGATATGGTCAAGAGCTATCTTCAAACCCTCTAAGATATGAGCTCGCTCTTTTGCCTTACGTAGCTCATACTCTGTACGACGTCGCACGACAATTTGTCTATGTTTTAGATACTCGCTAAGTATTTCATGAATCCCAAGTACTCTTGGTTGTATACCATCTATAAGAGCTAGTATGTTGTAGTGAAACGAGCTCTGTAGTGCCGTCAATTTATATAATTGATTTAAAACTTTCTTAGGGTATGCATCTTTACGGAGTTCTATAACCATCCGCACCTTACCGCGCGCACTCTCGTCACGTATATCACTAATAGAAGTTAGTTTCTTATCCTTTACTAAATCGGCTATTCTCTCAATCATTGTTGCTTTATTTACAGCATATGGCATTTCAGTGACAACGATTTGATGTCGGCCTTTTTTTGTCTCTTCAATATCTGCAACAGCACGAATTACAACACTTCCACGTCCAGTAGCATATGCTTGACGCATAGGCATTCCTCCGTAAACCACACCCCCAGTAGGAAAATCAGGGCCTTTAACATGCTGCATTATGTCGTCGAGCGTTGTCTCTTCACCTTTGTCTATCATTGTAATAATCGCATCAACAAGTTCTCCAAGATTGTGTGGTGGTATGCTGGTAGCCATACCGACAGCAATTCCCATCTGCCCATTTAATAGTATGTTTGGAAGCTTAGATGGCAACACGACTGGCTCACGTTCCGAACCGTCAAAATTATCACGAAAATCAACTGTATCTTTGTCGATATCAACAAGCATCTCTTCCGCATGTTTGTCTAGTCTGGCTTCAGTATAACGATGGGCTGCTGGCGGATCGCCGTCCATGGACCCAAAATTCCCCTGGCCTTGTACTAGTAAGTACCGCATGTTCCAATCTTGAGCTAGCCTAACCATAGAATCATAAATAGCACTATCACCGTGTGGGTGATACTTTCCCATAACGTCACCTATGATGCGCGCGCTTTTTCGAAACGCTGCCGTAGATCGGTTGCCGTTTTGGTGCATAGAAAATAAAATTCGTCTATGAACTGGCTTAAGCCCATCGCGGACGTCAGGCAAGGCGCGATCAATAATAACCGACATAGAATAACGCAAGAAGCTGTCTTCCATAACATGTTCGACTGTTCTTCTCTCAACAAGTTTAGAGTGAGTAGGCTGCTGCTCTAATACTTCTCCTTCAATTGGTAAATTCATTTCATCATCCATAATCATCTCCCTCTATATATCCAAATCTTCATGGTTAACAAATTTCGCTCGGGATTGAATAAATTGCTTGCGTAAATCGACTTCATCGCCCATAAGCTTCGCAAAAATAGCGTCAGCCTTCTCAGCATCTTCAACCTTAACTTGTATCAAGACTCTGTTTTCTGGATTCATGGTAGTTTCCCAAAGCTGATCAGCATCCATCTCACCCAACCCCTTGTAGCGTTGCATCATCGATATGCCGGCCTGTTTTGTACGATCTTGGTCTTCGTCTATTTTAGTTCCAGTAGCGCGCCTGTCTTCGATTAACTTATCTAGAGTGGCTTCTTTCTCGTCATCACTATAGACATATACTTTTTTACTAGCCCCTATTCTTAGCAAATATAATGGTGGCTTTGCTAAATATACGTGACCGCCATTTATTACTTCAGGCATATATCTGAAGAAAAATGTCATCAACAATGTAGCGATATGCGATCCGTCTACGTCGGCATCTGTCATAATTATTACGCGATCGTAACGTAAACCTTTGATATCGAATTGCTCTCCGATTCCTACGCCCATACCTTTTATTAACGAAACTATCTCATTATTTGCTAACATTCTGTCCAAACGTGCTCTTTCAGTATTCAGTACCTTTCCTCTTAAAGGCAGGATTGCTTGAGTGCGACTATCGCGACCGGATTTAGCCGATCCACCTGCAGAATCTCCCTCTACAATATAAAGTTCACATTCTGACGGATCCTTACTTGAGCAATCTGCAAGCTTTCCCGGTAGATTAAGCCCGTCTAGTACTCCTTTGCGCATCACATTCTCACGGGCAGCTCGAGCAGCTTTTCTAGCACGTGCCGCCAGGATAGACTTACCGATTATTTTCTTTGCAACCGTTGGGTTTTCCTCTAGATAATAACTAAAGTATTCATTCATCACCTGCTCAACGTAACGTCTTACCTCTGGGTTACCGAGCTTATTCTTGGTTTGACCTTCAAACTGTGGATCTGGTAGTTTTACTAATATTATCGCCGTCAACCCTTCTCTTACATCATCACCAGATAGATTTTCTTCTTTTTCCTTCAAAAGCCCATTTTTACGGGCATAATCATTAATTACGCGAGTCATTGCCGAACGAAAACCCTCGAGGTGCTTGCCGCCTTCTGGGTTATAGACATTATTAGCAAACGCTTTAACCATTTCACTGAAGCCATCGTTATATTGTATGGCAACTTCCACCATACTGTCTTCTACTTGTTTTTCGACATAAAATATATCATCATCTACGACATCTTTTCCAATATTCAGATGTTTAACGTAACTCTGGATGCCTCCATCAAAATAAAATCCAAAACGCGCACCCGTTCGTTCATCTCGCACCGAAGCCCTTAACCCTTTCGTTAGGTATGCTTGGTGTTTAAGATAATTTAAGACCCATTCATAATCAAACTCAAGTGTCTCTTTAAATATCGCAGGGTCGGGATAAAACACAATACTCGTGCCTCTTTGTCGCTCAGTCTTGCCAACTTTTATAAGTTCAGTTTTTGGTACTCCAGCAGCGAATTCAATTCTGTACAGTTGTTTGTCCTTAACAACCTCGGCTACCATTTTAACCGAAAGTGCATTAACTACGCTTGATCCCACACCGTGTAAGCCAGAAGATACTTTGTATCCTCCACCGCCAAACTTACCACCAGCGTGCAAAACAGTCAAAACCGTCTCGACCGTACTCCTGCCAGTCTTGGGATGAGTGTCAACTGGTATACCACGTCCGTTATCAGAAACCCGGCATCCACCATCTGCTAGTAATTCTATGAGTACCGAGTCACCGTAACCAGCTATAGCCTCATCCACGCAGTTGTCGGCAATCTCCTTTATTAGGTGATGAATACCGTCATAACCAGTACTTCCTATATACATACCCGGACGTTTGCGAACAGGATCAAGTCCTTCGAGCACTTGTATCTGAGATGCGTCGTAGCTCGACGCAGAATCTTTTTGTTTGATCATCTATAAACCCTCTCTTCTAATCTCACTTCTAATAATCGTTCTGTTTACAACTATTATATTATAGCGGGCAATTTTTGTTCAATCAAGCTATTGCACTGAACATATTTCTTATGCTAGACTATCAGATAGGAGAGACTTAAAAATCTTAAAATATATAAAAATATATGTTCAAAAAACTCGTATCTACTTTACCTTTTTCGCCTGCACTAATAGGTCAAGTTGGTTTCTATGCTAATCGGCTTAAAGAAGAGGAGGCTACAAGGAGGATCGGCCTAGTATTAACAGTATTGGCCGTCGCTGTTCAGTCCCTTACTATAATCTCTCCACCTACGCCCGCAAACGCATCTAACAACTCTGATTTCATTAACGGAGGTGTCGCTAGTAAATCTGAGCTTTTAGAGGCGTACGAAAAGAATACTAATGGATATCAAGATTTAATGTCCTATGCTGGTATTACTTATGATGAATTACAAGATTCTCAAGAAACAACAATTAACTCACGACAATACGACACAAATAATGGTCAGTGGTTAAGTTGGGGGAGATCACCGAGATTTTCCGAATCACAGGGTGAAGCTTCGCACATAGTAAATGGCGTAGCTATATTCTCTCGACCATTAACTCAGTTCGACTCAACAGATTGGGCTAAAAAAAATGGGTCTACTTATAATGTATATAAAGGAAGTTCAAAAAAAATCGGCGAATTTTCTATAATTAAAAATTGCGCAAATCTGGTTACAAGAAAAACTCCTGTGCAGAAACATCCCGAAACTGTCGCTGGTTCGTATATAAAAACAGGTATCGATGTAACACTTGTCAAAGCAGCATCAAACCTCACCCAGGGCCTCCAAGATGCGTCTAAAGCTAAAGCTTTAGCCGGTGACAGAATTCAATACTCTTTAATCATAAGTAATAATAGTGAATCACCAGCGATAATAAATTTCAGCGATAAACTCGATGATGTACTCGAATATTCAACTATTCAAGACAATGGGGGCGGCACATTCAACCCGGATTCAAAAGTTCTGTCATGGCCAAGCACACTTATAGACCCCGGCAAAAAAGAGCAACGAACGTTTGTAGTCGCCCTACGTTCAGCTATACCTAACACTGCTCGTGGTATATCTGACCCCACATCATTCGATTGCATTATGAACAATACTTTTGGAAATAACCTCCAAATCGAAGTTGATTGTCAATCTCCAAAAGTTATCGAACAAACTATCACCGCTCTGCCCAAAACTGGTGCGGAAGAGAATTTCTTGTTTAGTGGAATAATCATTGCTATAGTATTTTTCTTTTGGGCTCGATCAAAACAACTATCCAACGAGATTAGACTAGTAAGACGAGAATTTAGTAACAATTCACTATTATAATCGCACAAGGAGATAACCATGAATAGCCCAGAGACATCACCAGCCCAACCAGCCCATGAATCCATAAACTCACAGTCGAAAGCAGCGACAGAACGATCTACGGAACTCGCTAAGAACCGCGAGAACAATCAGAAATTAGGTTCTGAGCGAGAGAATACTATTGATGTTGCCCGAAAAGCTGTCGCTAGAGAAGCTATCGCCGGCAAAGAGCGCGTCGTCTCAGAGAAGAAATCAAGCAAAGAGCCCCCTTTCATGCCGTCAAGGTCCAACAAAAATCATAGATTAGAATCTTACAAAAATACTCTATCAAATATACAAGTAGATATGGGCAAAACTTCTCGAACAATGAGCAGGATAATACACAACCCTGCAATAGAAACCGCTTCAATAGTCGTAGGGTCAACTATAGCTAGACCAAGGACGATTATCTATAGTAGCTTCACCGCGCTTGTATCGGTTTCCCTGTTGTATATTGCTGCTAAATATTTCGGATATACTCTTTCTGGATCTGAAACTATTGCAACTTTTTTACTAGGTTGGTTAATCGGAATAGTTTACGAAACGGTAACTTCTGTATTGCGCCATTAAGACTGCTACGCTAATCAGTTCTATCTCTACTGATTATCTGAACTAGTGTTACCTACTTTTTTCAGCTGCCCACGAATATCTATCAGTATTTCCTCAATCTCTTTAGTTTTATCATCTTCCAAAGAATTAACCACAGGCAACTTACTCACGCGTAAAGTATCTGATTTTTCAATCTTTTTTTCCTGCTCAACAAGCTCTGAAGTTTTCTGCGCGGTATGATTCAATTGCTCCTCAAGAACTATACTGTCGTGCTTGATAGAATTTGGCGAGTTTAGAGGCTTAACTTCTAAAGAATCTCCTAACCCGGCTTGTTGCATTTTCTCTAAACGCATGTCTTTCTGCTCTCTAACCTGATTTTCTTTGGTAATATTTGATACTTTGTCGATTGGCGCTGTGTTGGCTTTAATCGGCTTTTTAATTTCTTCTGATGGTGCAACGTTATTTGTCGCTGGCTTTACCTTAACGCTCGGGAATTTGCTTTCAGTCGACTTCGCTACTAACGATGGTTTAAGCTGCTTTGAGCTGTCTGGAGCACTTGTTTGCTGCTGTTTACGTTTAGTCAACCATTCGTCTAAAAATGATGAGCCAGTCGATACTTTGTTCGACTCCATAGATGGTCTAGAAGCAGTTTGGCCACTTTCTATAGATTTCATGCGATCTTCTAGTTCTCTTTTTTTTGTTTCTTTTGCTTCGTCGCCAGCTCTCAGACGTTTAAATATCTCTTGCTCTACCTGAGCACGCGACTTACCAAACTTAGCTGCTGATAGTTTCTTTAAAGCGTCTGCAAGCTGAGGGTTCGAGGAACCGAGCGGTGGTAGAAAAGCCATACTAAAAGGGCTAGAGGGCACGCCGTTCATTTGAGCTACTACTATACCTTCATAGTTTGGTAGTTTCGTAAGATCCTCCGCATCAAAAACTGGCATGAATATTTTTTGCATTAATTCAGCATCCGTGGTGCCAATTCGCCCAGAAACAATTGTGCCCACATTACCTAAAATTGCTTCACGGATCTTATCCGTTAACTGGCTTATAAACTGGTTAGCAAGCAACAAATTCAGACGGTATTTTCGAGCTTCGGACAAAATAGATTCAAAGCTATCAGTTGCGAAGTTCTGGAACTCATCAACATATAAACCAAAATCTTTTCGCTGATCTTCAGGGATATCGGCGCGACCCATAGCGGCTGCCTGGAACTTCATAACAAATATCATGCCTAATAATTGACTATTTAATTCACCCGTCTTCCCTTTAGAAAGATTAACCAATAAAATTTTCTGCTCATCCATTATCTGTCGCAAGTTAAATCCGGATTTTGTTTGCCCAATGATATTTCGCATCATTTCATTTGATAAAAAGGCGCCGAACTTAGATACAAACCACCCTAGAACCTCTGATTTATGATAATCACTTGTCTGGGCCATCTCCTTGTTCCAAAAATCTAACACTGTTTGATCGGTTACGTATTTCAATTTTTCCTTTGCGAAAGCATCATCATTAAATACTTGTGGTATATCAATAAAACTCGAGCCATTTGGGTCGCTCATTATAGTTAATGCTGCATTGCGAAACCAGTGCTCATATCGTGGCCCTATTATACCTGTGTGGCCAGGATCATATAGACGATACAACATTGCGATTGCTTCCTGAACTAGGAAGTCCCTTTGGTCCGGGGTGTCAAATTCGAAAAGATTCAAACCAACTGGATTTTCCATTTCGCTTGGATTGAAATAGATTACATCTTCAACACGCTCTTTCGGGACCATGCCAAGCAATGCTTCGACCGAATCACCATGTGGATCAATAAAAGCAAAACCTTTTCCATCCAGCATGTCTTGCAAAGCAAGGTTTTCCAAAAACTTCGATTTACCGGTACCAGTTTGTCCTATCATATATAAATGACGACGACGGTCATTTGTAGCAAGCCTAATCTCTTTCTTCACTCCGCGATAAATATTATAGCCAAGCAAAAAACCTTCAGTAGATAATACGCGCGGACCATCGACCTGCTTTGAACGTTGACGCTCTATTTGAGAAGTAGATATATTCCGTTGATCCGGTAGGTGAAAAATTGTTGCAAGCTCAACGCTATTTAAGATACAAGAGTCAAATTCTTGCGGGAAAAATCGAAATATATACGAAGTTACGAACTGCTCAACGTTTTTTGTAACCGTAAATTTGAATCCATTGCTTGATGGTGAATCAAACAAAGCAAAAGCCGCCACAATATTTTTCATTAATACCTGTGATCGAGCTGAAGTACTAGAAGAAGCGACTATCCGGATTAAAGTTTCAAACCCAGGAAATGAAGTTTTCTCTTCAATAGATTCAATTTGTTTCTGTTCGGTAGCTGTCAATTGAGTTTCTACGGACTCTTCCTTAGACACATGTTGTGGTGGCTTCCACAACACTTCCAGTATCTCTGAAGGTTTTATACCAATACCCGATTCTGAGCTTGCAGTTTTTCCCGATGCCCTGTTCTTTTTAATCTTAGCTGCAGCTTTTCTTGCCGAACTCGTCCAGCTATCTTTAGCAGGACGCATCATTACCTGTATCCCTATACCGTCTTCTCCAGTTACCACGGAAAGCGCATTAATAATCGCTCGCATAGCATCTCGTTTAGAATCCTGATAGGTGGCAATAGGCTGAAAATAAGGCTTCTTTAATGAGAATTCCCCTCCGATAGTACCGCTAAGTTTACCGGTCTTACTAAATACACTAGATTCCTTTATTTCTTCTACACGAGCATTGGGATAAGCTGCCATAATAGCCTGTTGTACAACGTCAAGCAGCACAACAGGTACGGCTACATAAAAGTCAATCAATCCCTCTGCTGCGACCATTTCAAATGAGATATGCCGTTGACCGTATACTCTACTCTTAAAACCTTTTGTGGCCGTACTTGCGATGATACTGTATAATGCTTGAGCTTGAGAAATTGTCTCATCTGTTATATCTCGCTCATCACGATTCGAAACTTCAATATCATCCGTGGAAGGTGGCAAATATATTTTCAATGTCACCATCTTTAATCCGCGCTCATAGTTTTTTGCATCACGAAGAACTTGACGATACTGCCAATAGAAAAAACCAAACAGACCGGCAATCAACATCACCAAACTTACGAAACCAAGTATTGCCCCCACGGTCATGTTAATTAACCACCATTCATTACCTTGGCTTCCCTACCGTAACGCTTTCTAAGATAATCTGCCTGGAGTTTACCTACTTCAACTTCTTGTTCGTGCGGGTCATGACGAGTTTCGCTTACAATTAACTTGGCGCGATCAACCCATTCTTTCTCTATTAAATCAACATCTGCAGCTACGGACGGAGTCATTGAAGTATTATCGTCTTGTGTCCCCGAAGTAGTCGGTTGAACCACCAGACTAGTATCTAAAACAGGTGGTAGTGGTGGTGTCGCACTCGTAGGATCGCCCTTGGGACCTTCTTGTATAATTTCCTTTGATTCACGCTTACCATCTCGGGACTGCTCTGATAGCTTTTCTGGTCTCTGGTCACCACTAAATATCTCATTATGCTGAGACTTGTGTTGATCCATAGATATCTCTGGGCTTGGTAAGCCTTGAATCTGGGGTTCCATCACCCAAAATTATAACACAAGTACTATAGAGAATCAGGCTTAATCTACAATAGTTTTTTGGATATAAAGAACCGAAACAGCAAGAAAAAATAACACTAATATTAGATCCCAGACTCCCAACTGAGAATATGACCCCACTGCTAAAAGAATTATTGGAACCAAAGCTAAAACACTAGCAATGAGGTATGCTCGTTGAGGACTAATCTGTTTCTTATTTGAAACAATAATCGACGTCTTTTTTGCTAAAATATTGTTCCATATCCTAGATCCATCCCGTAGTAGCGCGTACAACAACGATAAGCATAAAAAATATATTAGTGAAAAAACAATCATTATCCCACCTATACCGATCGTCAACGGATCGAACAAGTTAAAAGCTATAAAAAGTCCAGCAGCTAAAAATAAAGGTAGAATAATTAATGAAAAATTTTTGATGTGTTTCATAGTATTTAGATATTATAACAAAAAAGCCTGAGCGATAAACAAACTGTCATAAGTAGCGACATCCGCCTCAAGATTTTAATATAGGGCGCGTGCTACGATATGGCTGTTTACCGCTCCAGGCAACTGACCGCTCGCCTCCAAAGAGACAAGCATATCAACCATCGGCCATACGGCCAATCGATGGTGTTAGGCAACGCTATATAATTGATGAAGATCGTATAGTATCGCCTTTTCACCATCGAAGGTTGGTTAATTGTGAAATGTGCAAGCTGTTGTGTTTTTGTATATTTATTATTATTTGTTTCACAAAAGCATGTCGTATTTATAGCACAAGCTTTGTATTGAGTCAATGATTATAGAATAATTAATGTAGCATTTTTATCATCATTCAGAATATTATGTATCATTTATATCTGTCAATTTAATATATCGTAGATCTTATTGCAACGTTGTAATATTTTAGTATATTTTATACATATTTATCATACCCTTCTTCGACTGCTTGACTAGTATACTAAATTTTTTTAATGAAACGTACCGTTACACTAGGAAATCTCATTCGAAGTTTTCGATTTAATCTTTGTATTATTTTTTATATTTTTACCACTAATTCATAATCTATTTATATTATGAGAAATGTAAATTTTATATCTTAACTCAATTTCATATATTTCATTTGATCGTCTGATATTTAATTTTTAGGATGTGTCATTTGTGAGGCTATTCTAGTATATTCACATAAAAATCTGTACAATGCTGGAAACGTAAATATTGTTATACAACCACTAATTCGCGCAAACTTCTGTTTTTTGATAGACCCTGCTTTAAGCTTTCAATTTATAGTTAACTTTATCCAATATATGGTTTCTAGACATATTTAATATTACAAAATAAATATTCATCCTCCGACAAGGCTTGTATAGTTAGTTTGCTATTATCGATTTGGACAAACACTACGTTATTTAATACGTGTCTTTACGTACATCAGCTCGTTTGCTCAATTGCTTTTAAATATTGTTTTTATAAAATAATATGAATCGAAAATATGTTAAGTAAATCTTAAAGTTTGTTAATCACGATAATTCTTACGATACTTCAACGTCTTAATAGACTAAGTATATTATAAATAACACTCGTAGTACCTATTAGTGTTACTAGTAGCTAGCACACACTACATATGCGGTTATTTGTAAAGTTTTCCACAATCTATCATAATGTAAAAAATACTGTTGACACTTCAGCTTTGTAGTCATATTATAGAGGTAGCTCTTGAATAAAAAACTTGTGCAAGAGCCAAAAACCAAAACGTTAAAAAAAATGAAACAGCCGTTACCTCGCAGGCGGCTGTTTCTCTTATTAGATTGATAATTCAGACTAATCGAGAGTTATAGTATAATATATATACGCGGGGCTGACATAGCTTTCGACGAGTGGACTTTAACAGACTGCTTAGCATACCGACCACTGACGTAATCAGTATTTTTAATTGCAAAACCAATTGCATCTGCATGGAATAACCTAAAGAGCTTTTTTGCTCCTAACTATTCCTTCGCATTAGTTGCAGCCTAAGCTGCTTGCAACCGCTTGATCTCTAATGCCGAATAAGGATTTCAAGTGTCATATTCATACGGCTTGACGGACACATAGCTGTGAAGTGTGTTCATGACACTAATTCATAGAGCGTATGTGACTATACTTGTCTAATCCTTGAGGTCACACGTAAACGGAAAAGACTATGTATGTAGACGGGCAGTAAGTTACCATTCGGACCCGGGGGCAGTACCCGGCAGCTCCACCACATCTAAAAATTCCTATAGATTCCTAATCTTTAGGTTTTTTTGTTTTTTAACTTGCATTATTATGAACTCCGGGTGCATACTTTTATTTATATGACTGCAAGAGTAACATCAGCTACTGCTATAGGATTCGACGGACACATCATAGATATAGAGTGTGACGCCAAAAAAGGCTTACCTGTTATTTCTATTGTTGGTCTTGGCAATAAAGCAATCGAAGAAGCAAAAGAACGTGTCCGGTCAGCCATCTCAAATTCTAACTTGGACTTCCCTGCTAAAAAAATTACGATAAACCTAGCACCGGCTAATTTACCAAAAGATGGCTCGCATTTTGATCTACCTATCGCTTTGGCAATCCTGATCGTTAACGGACAACTTCCGCAAGTATCGGTAACGAAGTTTTTATGCGCAGGCGAACTTAGCCTTAGCGGTGCCCTCCGACCAGTCCGTGGTATTATTAACATTGCCGAAACTGCCAGAGAGAATGGCTTCAGTGGTGTTATTGTACCCCTAGAAAATGCTGGCCAAGCTGCGCTAGTTAAAGATATTATGGTGATAGGCGTCGCAACTCTGGCTGAAGCATATTTACATCTTACTGGCGAAAAGATAATCAAGCCAACACTTAGACACGAGATAATAAATAAATCTAAATATATTACTGATTTTGGAGATATACACGGTCAAGAGCAGGCTAAGCGAGCTCTAACCATCGCAGCTGCGGGCAGTCACAATATATTGCTAGACGGCCCTCCTGGTGCCGGTAAGACTATGCTAGCTCGAGCACTCATATCAATTTTGCCAAACCCTAACTACGATGAGCAGATAGCTATCACAAAGCTCCATAGCTTAGTAGGTGAAGCAGTCGACAATATAGTGTCACAACGACCCTTTCGATCACCACATCACACCGCCAGTCAGATATCGTTGATAGGCGGTGGTACCAAGCCGTTACCGGGAGAAATTAGCTTGGCGCATCATGGAGTCCTTTTTTTAGATGAAATACCTGAATACCCGCGAGGCGTACTAGAAGCCTTACGTCAACCTCTAGAAGACCGGGAGATTCACGTAGCTCGCGCCAGCTCTCATGTGCGCTACCCCGCAAATTTCATGCTGGTTGCTACCAAAAACCCCTGCCCCTGTGGATATTACAGAGACCCAGACCACGAGTGTACTTGTAGTATGACTCAGATAAGCCAATACCAAAAAAAATTATCCGGACCATTATTAGACAGAATAGATATGTCTGTAACAGTAGCAAGAGTTAATGAAAAAGAACTATTGAGACACAGTGAAGACAAACAGAGTGATACACTACGCAGAAAAGTAAATCAAGCTAGGAAAATCCAAGAAAACAGAAATAACGGGCTAACCAATGCTGAATTGCCTAGTAAAAATATTGCAACTTGTACTCTACTGTCAGTTGAAGCCACTGATCTATTGGCTCAAGCTACAGAAAAAATGAAATTGTCAGCCCGTAGTTACTTCAAAACAGTCAAAGTGGCTCGAACTATCGCTGATCTCGAAGAATCTAATGAAATATTACCCAAACATATTGCCGAAGCGCTGCAGTATCGTCATAACTCTATTTAGAAAATATTCCAAGAATAAGTCCTGGCTTGTTTTTTAGAACCACATCTGATAAAATACCTCAGTAAATTAACAAACGCTACTATATCAAGGAGCAAAGAAAAGCTATCAACTCATCAACTCGTATTAATGGCGCCATTCGCGCCTCTGAACTTCGCGTCATCAGTGAAGATGGCGGACAGCTCGGTGTAATGTCACGAGAAGATGCGCTGAAAGCGGCCGAAGCGGCCGAGCTAGACCTTGTTGAGATTTCCCCTATGGCATCTCCTCCTGTGGCAAAAATCGTTGACTGGGGTAAATACCAATACCAGAAGATGAAAGAGCTACAAAGGAACAAAAAGCATGCCAAGATAAGTGAACTCAAACAAATTCGACTCGGAATGAAGATCGGTCAACGCGACCTTGAGATCAAGCTCAAAAAAATCCGAGAGTTCCTAGAAGACGGCGATAAGGTAAGAATTCAAATATTTTACCGAGGTCGCGAAAACGCGCATCAGGAATTGGGTTATGATTTGATGAACCGAATTGTTACAGCGCTCGGAGAAGATACGGTAGTAGAACAAAAACCTCAGATCAACGGACGTAATCTGAGTATAATAGTAAGGAGTAAATAATGCCTAAATTAAAAACCCATCGCGGTACCATAAAGCGTGTTCGTATTACCGGAACCGGCAAATTAATTCGTAACCGTGCCTTTGGTCATCACAAACTAGCCAACAAAAGCGGTTCAAGAAAGCGTCGAATTAGTACGCCGTCTGTTATTACCGGAAAGATTGCTAAAAATCTTAAGAGAGCTATAGGAGCATAAAATATGCGAGTTAAAAGAAGTGTCCCAGCCCGTGCGAAGCACAAAAAAATACTCAAAGCTGCTAAGGGAATGCAGCATAACCGTACCCGAAGCTTTAGACTTGCCAAACAAGCAGTTATAAGAGCTCTTCAATATGCCTATCGAGATCGTCGCAACAAAAAACGCGATCTCCGTGGTTTATGGATTACTCGCATAAACGCAGCTGCTCGTGAAAACGGTACAACTTATGGGAAATTAATCCACGGTCTCCGCGAAGCTGGAATAGAAGTAGATCGTAAAATATTGGCAGAGCTAGCAGTCAGTGAACCGAAAGCTTTTACAGCTTTAGTAAAAAACGTTAAATAGTTACCCTGTAATAATTATAAATATTAAAACACCTGGTAATTACCAGGTGTTTTAATATTAGACTGCCTATAAGCCGGGTTCTGGCGAGGACGATCATCTATCTAGACTCGCAATTACTTGCGAGTTCAAGCGGCCTTAATGATTCATATAAAGACGAACAGTCCCGGCGACGAGCGCCGAATATGAATCGCCTTGCAGCTGACAGGGTTTACCCCCTACGTATGTCACCATACGCAGCTGTGGTCTCTTAAGCCACTCTTTTCACCTTTTCCGCCATCCCCTTAAGGATGTTGGTAGTATATGTCTCTGTGGCACTTTCCCTACAGTCACCTGCGGTTGCCGTTAGCAACTGTCAATGTTCTACGCTGCCCGGACTTTCCTCCCCTCATCTTGTAATTCGTAGTCGTAAACCAACTAGTCTACTAATTCGAAATACAAGATGAGGGGCGATCGTCTAGCAATCTAACAGTATAATTATAACAGATTTACGCACCACCAAGTTTATCAACAAATTTTATAAACAACCTGTTTTATATCCCGATTAATTTACGAGTAAGATAAATCAAACTGGTCGGGGTGACAAGACTTGAACTTGCGACCTCACGGCCCCCAGCCGTACGCGCTACCAACTGCGCCACACCCCGAAAACGATTAACTATTACGATATGATAATAGGCCGTTGTTATTATAACAATACCTTCCGAAGACCGTCGAGAGTATTGATCCCCCGCTTAGTTGCAAGGCGGATCTCCTCAAGTGTCAACCACGGTTGACGCTAATAATTGGAGCCCTTTCACGATTCTGTTAGGAAATCATGATCTCTCGACGGACAACGAAAGGTACAACCTAATTATACACCAAATACCCAGGAAAATCCTTTGAGTATAGCTTCTAGAAAGACCATCATGAAAGTACCTATTTGCTCACTGAATAACATAACGACCGCAAATACAATCAGTATTCCATACCTTTCTATAATCTCCATGCCTTGGCGCGCCCAATCTGGTGCAATAGCATAAAGAACCCTAGACCCATCTAGTGGAGGAATTGGTATCATATTAAAAATAAAGAATCCTAGATTTACAAATATACCAGTTCTCAAAATCATTCCCAATAACTGATCTGGGTCAGGATTACCTAGTGCCACATATAAACCAAATAAAATAAAAGCTATTACAAAATTAGTTAACGGACCAGCAAGCCCTACGAGTGCTGCACCTAACTCACCAAACCTAACCCTAGACGGATTAAACGGTACTGGCTTTGCGCCTCCGAATACGGGGGCCCCTGAAATAGCAAGTAATATAGGAAGAATTATGGTTAAAAACGGATCAATGTGAGAAATCGGATTCAGAGTTAGGCGACCACTAGATTTTGCAGTATCGTCACCGAGCCAATAAGCCATATAGCCATGCATAACCTCATGTAGTGTCATGGAAATAAAAATAACCACCAAAACAACAACTATATAAGTTAGATTGATATCCACATAATCATTATACACTAGCACCACCCTTGACTAACAGAGAGAATTTATGTAATATGGTAGGGTTAATTAAACAAAGGCACTATATGGCATCACAATGTGAACTGACCGGCAAAGGCAAGCAATACGGCAACAACGTAAGCTTCTCTCTACGTCGCACCAAAAGGGTGTTTAAGCCTAATCTTCAAAAAAAGACGTTTGTAGTAGATGGTAAGAAAATCACAATGCATCTTTCAACTCAAGCGATTCGCATACTGAAGAAAAAAGGCATTATTGCGTAAATTCATACGCGCAGAAAAAAAGTCGGTATATCACCGACTCTTTTTATTATTTACTACGTAACACACGAAAAACAATATATTAAGTATTAGGCTGTCCTGTTTATCTCTATAAGCGTGCGTGTTTGCGGAATATTACCATTTTTAATCTTCCATTTAGCCATAGTTTCGTGTTGAGGCGCAGAAAGTTCTTTAATAAAACCATCTAGCTTCTCTTGAGGAACCTCATAATTAAGATCTTTGTCTGCATAATGAGTCGGAATAACCACCTTAGGATCTACTTTATTAACTATCTCTACGGCCTGATGAGAATCAAGTGTATATCCACCACCCCCTACCGGCACAACTAATATGTCGACTACACCAATCGCTTCAAACTGATCGTCACTTAGAGGAGTTGCTATATGACCAATGACGGCTAAACTGATATCACCCACTCTAATCCTGTAGATTGTAGATCTCTCCTGGCCGTCGAAATCTATCAGTCGCTTAGCAGATATACCTTTTATAGATATGTTTTTTACCTCATATTCTCCCGGTGTGCTTATCACTATATGATCAGAACCACCGATAACAAAATCCTCTTGAGTGACTATCTCTACCAAGTCTTCCCCGTTAATTTTTACATCTTTTAATCCAATAGTAGACAAATTACCATCGAATACCAAAACAGTATCTTTCATAGTTACTGTAATGCAGTTTCCTCCCTTATACTCGAAATCCATATATCCCCCTTTTCTAGCCTAGAACCTGTTCGGTGTCGGCAACAACTGTATATTTAGTATTTATGATCGACATAACAAAACGATCTTTGATACTCAATCGATAGTAAAAATCCTGATAATCCATGACGACATAATTTAACGTCTTATGCTCTTCTTCTTCGAGTGCTTTGATTAATCGCTTGGCTTGCGTTTTATTAATAGAACCTGCTAGCAACATATCAACCTCACTGTCGGACCCATGAACAAGCTTACCAGATAATACAGCTATACGTACATCACCAAGCGCTTTAAGTCTCTTACCCCAATCGTAATCAGTATCTACAGATTCGATGATTTTCGAAGCAGACTTATCATTAGTAAATATTTGCCGGAGTGGTTCATAATTGAGGTATTCCTGGTTTACTTCGTAATAAAGCCTGTTATCTGAGCTCTCACTTTTAATAATACCTACGTTAAGCATATTTGCTAGTTCTCTTCGTACTGAATTTATCTGTTCGTCTATTTTCCTAGTAATCTCTCTAACATAAAAAGCTCTCCCCGGATTGTTAAGGAATAAGTGCAGTAATTTCACTCGCGTTTTTGAACCAAATAGTGCGTCAATCATTTATTATTCTACCCTTCATCTATATCTATGTTATCATTTTTAGCTAACTCCGTCACGAAAATTCCTAAGAATATGGTCAAAATACTGTTCAGCTTCAGAAAGCGTCTTCCACTGAACCCAATCATGTCGCCTTAACCACGTTATCTGACGCTTCGCCAGTTGCCAATCTTTAGTAACGAACAGTTGCTTCGCCTCTTCTAAAGTGATATCTCCGCTTAACAGCTGGTCGACAATTTTGTAGATATTCCCGGTCATAGCTTCGTTCTCGAAACCATATCGATTTTTTAATTGTTGTGTTTCACGCAATAGTTTGTCTCCGAATATAGTATCAGCTCGCTCGCTAATTCGATCTAACAATTCCTTTTTTTCTGTACTAATAGCTATTACGTAAGTATTGGGATTTATACTATAATTAACAGATTGGTTACTGTTGTATTTTTCTATGCTACGTATTAAATATCTTTTGTTTTTATAATTTTCTGGTAAACCAATATGATGTTTTTCATGCAACGTTATTAACTGATCTACTGTTAGACTTTCTAGTTGCTCACGACGATCGAGGTCGGCATCGGGACCGAACACAAAATTAAGAACTACGCTGTCTATATATAACCCAGTACCCCCCACTAGAAACGGAATCTTATCACGGGACACTATATCTTTTATGGCTTCTTGGGCTAATTGTTTAAAATCGTAGACGGTAAACCGACTACCTGGCTTCACGACATCCAGTAGCCAATGTTTAACTATTTTTCGATCGGACTTGGTAGGTTTTGCAGTGCCGATATTCATGTCTTTATATACAGTACGTGAATCAGCACATATTATTTCACCACCCCACTTTTTTGCAAGCCGAATCGCCAAAGAGCTCTTACCACTAGCCGTTGGGCCAGTGATGACAATTAGCGGCAAAGAGGAAATTGAATTTTGGACCTTGGATATTGGAATATTGTGACCTGACGAGTTGGTTATTTTCATGAATTAGGTCTCCAACGAAGTTTCTCGAAGTCGGAGACGCGATAGTCTATTAAGGTTAAACCTTCATCCGCAAGCGCAGCTTTATGTCCTTCTTTACCACCATAATATCCGCTCGCACAGTCTCCGAAACGATTAACTACTCGATGCCACGGCAAATCAAACGGACCAAAGTGTGCTAACCCACCGACTTGACGGGCGGCGTAGGGTTTTCCAGCAAGAACAGCGATATCACCATACGTCATGAGCCGCCCCTTTGGTATCTGAGCAACAAGTGTATATACTTTTAAACGAAAATTATCGTTAATATTTGTCATAAAACATTGAATTCTACAGGGACGACTTACTAACTCGACCACGAACTTCGTTTGCCACACTTGTCATAAATTGATCGATAGCGTAGCTGGATTCTTCACGACCTTCAACTGCTAGATCAGCGCGCACTCTAGGAGTAACTCGACCCTCAAGAACTTCTTTACTGCCTACCACTAGCGTATACGGAACTTTCATTTTTTCAGAATTCCGAATCTTTTTACCGACCGAATCGTTGTTGTTATCAACAACAACCCGAATACCTAACGATTTAGCTCTCGATGCTAGATCTTCCACGAAACGGATAGTAGGTTCTTCTTGGTTAACGCTAATTATTCGCACTTGTTCAGGAGCGCACCATAGCGGGAAACGACCAGCGGTATGTTCAATAAAAACACTCAAAAATCGTTCGTGTGAGCCCATGACCGCACAATGTAACATAACAATCCGTTCGTTATCACCAGATTCGCTTCTACAAGTTAGATCAAACCCTTCTGGCTGATTGAAATCAAGCTGTATCGTGGCTAATTGATGTTCGCGGCCAATCGCATCGCGTGCCATAAAATCAATCTTTGGCCCGTAAAAAGCTGCTTCTCCAACGCCCATTGTGAATTCGTCACCAATTTTCTCCCTAATAATCGAGGCTAGCTGTGACTCAGTTGAGTTCCAGTGCTCTTCGGCCCCAGTATAAGCTTCTTTGTTTTTGGGATCGTGCGTTGATAAACGAATACGAAATTTTTCAAATCCAAGTGAGCCATAAAAAGTTTCGATAACATTCCATAGCTTTTTCGCTTCGTCCTCTACTTGACCTGCTCGACAAAAAATATGTGCATCGTCTTGTGTTATACCCCTTACTCGGCTCAAACCACCGAGCTCACCTGTCTGTTCATCTCGATACACCATGGTTGTTTCTCGATATCTTATAGGTAAATCGCGATAGCTTCGCTGCCTCGATGCATAAAGTTGTGTGTGATGCGGACAATTCATCGGCTTCATAGCAAATTCGTGTCCTTCACGCGTAGTTATCCTGAACAGCTCATCGGAAAATTTGTTCCAATGACCACTTCTTTCATATAAATCTTTTCTTGTGATATGAGGTATTGATACCTCTGAAAAACCCATTTCATCACGTAGCTCTTGTACATAATTATCAAGTTCATTTTTGAGAGTGGTTCCACGTGGTGTCCAGAGCGGTAAACCTGCACCTACTAAATCGGAAAATACGAACAGATCCAGTTCTTGACCAAGTTTGCGATGATCACGTTTCTTAGCTTCCTCGAGCATAGCTAAATAATCATCAAGTTGCTGCTGAGTTTCAAAAGCCACTCCATACAATCTCTGCATTTGTGGATTTGATTCTTTGCCACGCCAGTAAGCACCAGCCACGCGCATCAGCTTGAATGCGCCGACCTTTCCGGTACTTTCCACATGAGGTCCGCGACAGAGATCGGTGAAATCACCATTGGTGTAAAACGAAACATCAACGACACTCTGAACTTCTGGACGAGTCACCCCTATTATACCGGCTGGCAGCCCTATTCCCATCATCGCGCTATCAAGTTCACTCGCCAGTGTCGTGCCTTCTCGCATTAGATCATTAAGTAACTCAACTTTGTAAGGTTGTTGTCGCTCTTTAGCCCATATCAGTGCCTCTTGAATCGGCTTTTCTGTTCTCTCAAAAGGATAATCATTACTTACAATCCTGCGCATTTCTTTTTCGATTTTCTTAAAATCTGCATCAGAAACTTTTGTATCACCTAAGTCGATATCATAATAGAAACCATTTTCTATAACTGGACCTACGCCAAACTTTGCATCAGGCCATAAATTCTGAACTGCATGGGCAGTTATATGCGCTAGACTGTGTCGCATTGCATAGAGTTGTTCGTTATTCATGGTTGACTCCTTACATTTAGATGTTTCATGATTCGTTTAATAACAAAATAAACTATCAGCCCTAAGAATGAATTTGCCAATACACCTAGAGGATATATTATTTCATAGATTACGGCACTATTTCCGCCACATGATTGATTATCCATACTGGCAATTGAGGCAAAGGGCCATCCAAGATAGCCTTTTGTATCATGGCCCACATAATCACATGTATAGCTTTTCGATATTAAGATCTCCGGCGGCAATACAATAATAGTGCCATCACTCTTGTCGGTAAAAATAAAAGTACCTGCAATCACAGATAAGAAGGCCGCAATTATATAATAAGTTGCTTGACGCTTCATAAATCCTCCTTGGGCCAATAAAAGAATACCAATGGTACCACTTATATGTGCGTGCCTCGGTCCTAACGGTTTAGGAGGTTCCACCTTGGCTATTTCTCTTACCCCAGGCTGGGTACGTGTGCCTGCGATCGCTTTCACGTGCTCAACGGATGGTTAGTCCGCGTCTATGCTGATTAAATATTACCGCAACCTATCTGTTATTGCAATCATACTAGCCATTTGATATGATTGTGAATGTTCATTTTCGGGCGGTTAGCTCATTTGGGGAGCCTTCAGCGCAAAAGAAAGCGCTGCGCTCTAGCCAAATACACATCACCTACTAGCTATAGATTGCACATTATATATTTTCGGGCGGTTAGCTCATTTGGCTAGAGCGCAACATTGACGTTGTTGAGGTGATAGGTTCGAATCCTATACCGCCCACCATAAAATAAGGCTGTATAATCAGTCTTTTTTATTACTTTTCGGATATCAACAAGTTCTGACCAGTTTTCCACGTAAATATTTAACAAATTATTTAGTTTTTAAATCATCTATGATATATTGCTACATCTGTTGTTTCTATTTTTATACGTTAGGTGATATATAGGACGAGAACATTAGGTCTTGACTTTTTATATTATTTATGCTAATATGAAGTTATGCCTGATCATTTAACTACATCAGAAAGCACCGGAAAGTCTAGACTGGAACGTTTCCAGCTATACTTCGAACAAACCCCGATTACCAAGAGTGGCTCAGATAAATAATTCTGTCAGGTCCCTGTTTGTGTTATATCAGCCTACTTAGGGTAGGTTTTTTAGTATACAAACCAGTGAATAGCCTAGATAATCGGTGATTAGAGCTATGACTCGTGCTTAACAACGACTTTATCGGTAACATCAAATTTCGTTAGATACTTTCCTGTCAATAGATGCATCTGTGCGTTCAATGCTGCCGCAGAAGTATATACGATACCGACCAACGGTGACAGCACCCATTGTGTAATCATTGTTACGCTCCTGAACCAAGTGTATTTCTTAGGTCGCTTAGGTAGAAACCGCAAGAACATCACGATATTGATCAGTATACCTACTAACGCAACTGTTTGAATCATACTTGCAATACCAGGTAGCTGTTGAGCAGCTATACTGCGAGACGATTCTGGGCTAATCAGCAAAGGCGCAAAAGCTCCAAGCATAAGTATGTAAGGTGCTGAAGCCCAGCTAATATGCCCTTCAAAAAGTAATACAAACTTCCAAAAACCATCCCAGAAAGGTATTGTACGTTTTTTTGTAAAAACTCTTTCTGCAACGTATGGAATATCGGAAACACCGTATGCCCAACGTCTAATCTGAATAAACTGAGCTTTTAGTGTAGTTTTATATGTTTCGGACAAAACCACACTTTGATAGATAGGTACATAAATCGGGACCACGTTGTAGTGACCGTTGTACCTAAAATAGCTTCGCCAAAATTGATGCCCGTCTTCAACAATAGTAAGTTTACTCCAAAAAGCCGTATCTATGAGCGAAGAGAGCCCTTGAGAGTGAGCGGCAAAATTACGTAAAGCGTGTGGGCGTTGCGAAACAACAATATTCCATATGGAATTAGCCGTAGCCAAAATACGCATAGGTGCTGGCACATCCCAGATATTATTAATATATATCGACATAGGTTGTAGCGAAATATTTCGTGGCATAGAGCTTACTAAGTATTCGTACGTAACATAGGAAAAATACTCTTCGTGAGGATGGTTATCAGCATCGAGTGTGGTAACTATAATATTGTCTGACGAAATACCCTCCCGTTCAGCATAATTCATCAGGTAATTGCCCGCGTAGGTAATATTAGCACCTTTACCTATAACTTCATCGGGTATATCGGCAGGATGCATAACAAGATGTATCGAATGAAAGCTGTTTTTATAGCGGCGTTCAATTTCAAGCACCGGATTCTTAGTCGTCTCACCACCCCTTTCTTCATAAGCGATGATTACAATCAAACGACCAGAATCATAGCTACAGCTTTGTAATAACTTGATTGTTGGGTCCAGAACTTCCAGCGATTCGTTATAGGTAGGAATAATAACCGCATTGTATATATCTGATGGCTTACGGGTTTCGGCAGACATAGCCAATCGCTCCAAATTCCTACGATGGTCTTGCATACCCCAACCGTTATCCGTCTGCTTTAATTTTATTAGTGAATGTTTTGGATTTTCTAGATCACTCAATCGCTTCGCCCAATCTACCTTAGACGCACGCTGGAGAGTATTGTAACCTTGTATCGAACGGACCCACATAGCAATAGCTTTAACGAACCAAAATATTATATAAATAATCACAAATACTGCACCATAAAACGGGTCAATAAAACTCAAAACAATAGGTAGAGTAATCATGAATACACTTGAAAAGCCAGGAATAATCTCAAATAATCGATAAAATCTAGTGCGTTTTCCAATAGGTATTTCAAGATCCATGGTTATTCAACCACCGAGATTACTCGAAATATTGCAATTGTTACAACAAGCACGATAGTTAGTAATACCGTAGAGAACCATAAGAAATACGTGGCAAACTTGGGTGTTTTAGTAATAAATAATTTGAGTGCGATAATATATACTGAAAGTGCCGCAACAATAGCAAAGATTACAAATTCAAACTCGTAGTACCACTGAGCCCGGTATATATTGGTAATACCAAATGCACTATATCTTATGGGTACTTGTAGTTCGTTGGGTCGAATCTCGATAGCCGCAACCACGAATACGGCGAATAAAACCAGACCTAGCGCAATACTCGACAGGAAAAAACTGCGGTTTTTGATTGCTTGAGAAAAAGTATTCTTGATATTCATATAGTTGGAGCCACCTGCCAGGATCGAACTGGCGACCTTCTCGTTACGAATGAGATGCTCTACCAACTGAGCTAAGGCGGCGTTTCCTCTTGTATGTAGATTATATCAGACATATACCCATATCGACTACCAGAATCGATGACTTGCGAACTAGGTGTTTATTTGTTAAGATAACTAAGCTAAACATGTAAGCAACTAGATTAAAGTATCCAAGAAAAATCAATGCCACGGAAGTTGCTAATATCATAAATGGGCTCGTAGTGAAGTTGGCCTATCACGCCTCCCTGTCACGGAGGAGATCGCCGGTTCGAATCCGGTCGAGCCCGCCAACAGAATTTTAAGCCACCCCTGAGGGTGGTTTTGATTAGCGAACAGAGATTTTTAAGTCTAAAAAGATACTAGACAAATCCCCTATCGACGTTCGGTATCTGTAGAGTTGATATGGATATATTCTTTTATCTTTCCATCCGTTTGTAGTTTCTTGAAGCGATCTTCAAACTCAGTAAGCCCAACTCGAATTCTATAAAAATGCACCGTGTCTGAAGTCTTCGATATTAGCTTGATAATATAATAAGCATCTGTAGCTCTAATAATATCGGATATCTGGTTTGGTTCCAGATTAGCAGCGGCGGCTATTAGACCGTCAGCATCTAAATTTCCACGAGGCATTACACCAGCATCTCCACCGTTAGATTTTACGACAAGGATATCATCGCTTTGTTCTCTGGCTAACAATTGAAAATCAACTCCCGAAGTAGCCGAACGTCTAATATTATTGATTCGTTGTTTTGCATTAGTATCGATATAAAAACTAACTTCTCTAAGCGCTATTCTATCTCGTACAATATCTCTATATTCTCCTAAAGACCAGTTAAAATAGCTCCGCAACACTGTCCTCTCATAAGCTTGCATACTAACACCTTGCGCTTGTATATCGGCTTCAATCAATGCGTCGATATCTTGATCGCTAACTTTAATCTTTTTTTCGCGAGCTATCTGACGAGCAAAAGAAAACCTCTCAGAACTAGTAAGCTCTTTTCTCTTCGTGTACTCGGATTGTCGTTTACCATCTGCGGTGTTTTCGTTGAGAGAATTGTATTGTTGATAATAATACATAGAACTCCTGTAGCGCATCAGATAGTCACTGTATCGAACAGGTTCTCCATTTACAGATGCAACTGAAACTGGAATAATCTGCGTAACCCTATATAATATACCGCTAGTATTTTGAGCTATATAAAGCTGATGCCAGGATAGTACAGCTAGTAACACTAACGCTACAATCACCACGCCAATACTGACCAAAACTAATCGATGTTTTTGGTACTGACGCGGGTACTTATACTTCCTTCCCCCTGCCAATATCTTTTCTCGATGTTCCGCAACAGTATCATTAGTGATGCGTTCCGGAGTATTAGTATCGGCTTCTGATTTATCCTTAAGTTTCAAGTATTTCATCATATCCTTCTGTTTGCTTACCGCCGTATTCGTGAATAACCTGTTGAAGTTTATTATAAGTCTTTTCAGGTTTTTCAACTTTATCAATTACTAGGTCACCCACATAAGTTTGGATGACAATAGTACCAAAACCAAAAACCTCACCACTAAACCCAGGGATATTATAGCTTATGTTTTGTATCTTTGACAAACTGAGATCTATAACTGACTTACCAAACACTCCGCTTTGCAGGGTTTGTTGTATCCGTTGATTAGTGACTATAAAAATACTATAATACCAACCTATCCAATGAAAGAAGAAGAGGAGTATGCCTACTCCGAGACCTCCGATCGCCACCCATAATAACCAAAGTGTATCAGGCATAATCAAGTAAGGAATCGAGGCTAAAGCAAACGGTATGAGGAGACCGTAGAATCCTCGCCGCATAGCCAAAACGTGTCTCCTAAAGAAAAACAAGACTTCTTCGTCCTGGCGTTGTCCTTCAAAACTTTCCATAGTAGTTATTATAGCAAACACATGAACTTTAGACTTAATACTCAAATCTTAGGATTATAATTTCATCAAAATTGGCACTAATACTCTTTTCTGCGTTCTCGTCTCGGGGGGCACCACACAAAAACTCCCTTTCGGGAGTCACTGTGTGGTGCCCCCGCCGCGACTCGAACGCAGAGCTTCTCCTTAGGACGGAGTTGTTTTATCCATTGAACTACGGGGGCTTCATGTATCACTATAACAAAGATGAGCTGATATCTAATAATATCTTGAGTACATAACCATCTCGCCAGTCAGTTTGTATTTAGATATTTTTTCTCCAGCAAACCAAAGTTTTATTTCGTTTTGTGCCTCACTGGCATTTTCGGATGCATGGATTATATTATGAATCGAACGGTTTTCAGCGTTAGCAATTGCAGGGCTATCTACAGAGTAATCACCACGAATAGTACCGACATCAGCCTTAAAAGGCAACGTATGACCACAAAGTTTACGCACCATATCAATGGCCTGTATGCCTTCGATAACCATGGCAACTACCGGTCCAGAAGTCAAATACTCAACCAAGCTTTCAGTTACATTTTGGCCGAGTTTCTTTTTGTCATCTGTCCCGAGAACATCCAAAACACTACACTCTAGTGAATCAAATCCAGATAAACACTTCTCGCCCAATCTCTCAACCCAAGCTTCATCGCTCATCGGATAATGTTTTCGAATCATCTCAGTTGTTGGAGTAAGCATTTTTATAGCAACGATTTTCAGACCAACTTTCTCAAACCTGTGTATGACATCACCGACAGCCCCACGCATAACACCATCAGGCTTGATCATAGCAAATGTTCTCTCATATTTAATCATATCTACTGCTGGATGTTGCTTCGCCACACTATTCTCCTCTCAAAATCACTAAATTTAGTCTTATTATAACAACCTAGCTCAAAGCACGCCATAAAAAAGTAACATCATAACTAATCCTGCTAGCACTATACGGTACCAACCAAATACTGCTAAGTTCTTTTTCTCTAGAAAACGCATCAAAAAACTAACTGCAAATACTCCGGTAACAAAGGCTACGAGATTACCAACAACCAGGCTCGAGATATTTTCGGCAAAATAAACACGATCGGAATTTTTTAAAACAAGTTTAGTAAGCACTCCCAACATAATAGGTATCGAAAGTAGAAAACTAAATTCAGCAGCATCTTTTTTGCTAAGGCCCATCACACGTCCGGCGATTATAGTACTACCCGAACGAGAAGTGCCAGGTATAAAAGCTAAAACTTGTGCAAATCCGATAACCAGAGACCGTTTCCACCCTAGTGCCTCACTGCTATCTATAGCAGACAGACGTGGCAAACGTTCAAGAAATATTAATAATATACCTACGAACACGAGCGTAACAACAACTGTCAACATACTACTGAATACCGAAAATGATTGGATAAAGCTCGCAAACAAAAAGCCTATAATACCAGCTGGCAGTACAGCGATAATAATATTTGATGCTAAACGATAATCTTTATGAATAAATATCTTGTTCAGTATCACCCCTATACGTTTACGAAAATATAAGATAAGCGCAGCGACAGTACCAAGGTTTATCCACTCCAGAAACAAATGATCAGATGCACCACTCATGAAGGTTTGAGCAATTACAAGATGACCTGAACTGGAAATCGGTATAAATTCCGTAAGGCCTTGTATCGCGCCTAAAATTATTGCTTCTAGCATAGACATATGATTAATTGTACGTCATTTCATGGCGAGTCGCAAAATATTTACTTAAGCGGTATTATATAGATATGAGTACGTATTATTTATCTGAATTGATTATGGATTTTATAGAAGCGCTAGAAGTCGAACGTGGCAGATCGCAAAAAACCGGCGAAAACTACAGACTTTATTTAGAAAGACTGGTTGAATTTTCGGGAGATATAGAGCTAAAAGACATTACATCAGAAATGATTCGAAAATATCGCCTCTGGCTAAACCGCTACAAAAATGCTCAATCACAAAACCTCTCTCCGATAACTCAATCGTATCATTTGATCGCTCTAAGGAGTTTCTTGGTCTACTGCTCGAAACGAGATATTAAGACACTGACTCCCGAGAAGATTGAACTGCCGAAAACTAGGCGCAAACAAGTTAGTTTTCTTAGCTCAGAAGAAGTTTTACGACTAATCGATACTGTTGATACAAACAGTCCGTCGGGAATTCGAGACCGAGCCATACTGGAACTACTATTTTCAAGTGGCCTCCGAGTAAGTGAGTTATGCAACCTAAACCGTGATCATATAAACCTCGAGCGTGGTGAGTTCATGGTACGTGGTAAAGGCCAGAAAGACCGTCCTGTATTTGTGAGCCCAGAGGCGACAGAATGGTTAGCTACCTATCTGAAGTCGCGTAACGATCAGTATATTCCGCTATTTATCCGTTACAGTGGTTACAAAACTGGTGACGAAAAAGGTGAAAGTTTTCGGTTATCCCCCCGCTCTGTCCAAAGAAACATCCAGCAATATGCCAAACTTGCTGGTATCACAAAACACGTTTCACCCCACACGCTACGCCATAGTTTCGCGACCGACTTACTCATGAATGGAGCTGATCTACGAAGCGTTCAGAGTATTCTTGGCCATAGCAATATATCAACTACTCAAGTGTATACCCACGTGACAGACCAACACTTACGCGAAATTCATCAGAAGTTCCATCGCACGCCCCCTGAATCATAGAAACGCGTATCTATGTTATGATATAAACAATATGAGTTTATCTATCGGTATTGTCGGCTTACCAAATGTTGGGAAATCTACTCTGTTTAATGCTTTAACTGACGCAAACGCATTAGCAGCTAACTACCCTTTTGCAACAATCGAG
>RZYF01000115.1 GCA_010014665.1 Candidatus Saccharimonadota bacterium
AGTCCGAGAAATGAGGTTTTTCGGCGGGTCGCCCCCGACCCGACCCGCCGAACTGCTCCGCAGGGGTTTTGGCTGAAAAAGTTTTTTGAGTGTTTTGCTGTCGCTTTTAGCGACACTAGGCGATTTGTCGCCAGTTGATAAGTTGCAAGCCTTTGTCTCTGATGTATTCTTGTATGCTTGGGTCTAAAATTGACGCTAGTTCCTGCTCTCGTGGGTCGCTATATGAACTGTGTTTACGCAAATAATCATCAGAATAGCCACAATGCGTCATAAGTTCATTGTTTTCGTCCGTTGTCTCGTCAATACTTCGTTTCAGTTGGGCAACAGAACCGTCATTGGAGTTTACACCAAATGAACCAATATGCTTTGCATTAAAAATGCGAACAGGTATGTTGTGGGTTTTGGGGTACGTTTCTAAAACCTCTCTTATTCCCTCGTCTGTGGTGTGGCGTTTGTGAGTGTCTATGTGGTCGGGCTTTTTACCGACAATGGCAACAAACTTTTCAATTTGCCGTTTTAGCTCGGCTTCAACATCAACAACTTCTTTCAACTCAAAATGTAAGCCAACAGATAAATTAGGGTATTTTGTTAGGTCTTTGGCTTCGTCAGCAGCAATAGCATTGACCATAACAGAAGTGCTGGTAACAATACCTCTTTTGTGTGCTTCAATGATACCTTTGTTTATGCTGTGGCTGTACCCGAAGTCGTCAGCGTTTACGATTAGGTATTTGGTCATTTCAAAGTAAATCCACCGTCAACTGCCAAAACTTGCCCAGTTACAAATGAAGCGTCTTGCGATAGCAAGAAAGCAACGGCAGAAGCTATTTCTTCTGGTTTGCCCATACGCTGAATAATAGACAAGTCTGTTGTCCAACTAGGGTCTTCGCCTGCACTTGCAGTTAGAGGCGTGTCAATCAAGCCAGGGGCAACTGCGTTGACCCGCACAAGCGGCTCTTTGTACTTTCGGGCAAACGATTTTGTGAGTGAGATAATCCCTGCTTTAGTGGACGAATAAATTACACCGTATGGCTCGCCGATTATTCCGTCAACTGATGTCATAGCAACCATAGAACCGTCTTTTGACGTTTCTTGAATTAAGCCACCAAATATCTTTAGCGTGTTAAATGTGCCTTTGAGATTTACATCTATTGTGTGGCTCATATTTTCGTCTGTAATGTCGTCAATCCCAGCAGGCAACGGCAATACTCCAGCGTTGGCAACGAGTAAATCAAGTCGTCCAAGCTTATCTTTTATTTGTTGTTTTACTTTTTCAAGGTCAGGTCTATGAGAAATATCAGCGGCGATGAAGCGAACCCTCGCCTCATCATTAAATTGTTCCAGAATTGATATGTCTGTTTCGTTTGGCGAGTTGAGGATTACTGTAGCACCATCATTGAAAAGCCTTTGTGCTATCGCTAAACCAATGCCTTGAGTTGAACCTGTTACAAGGACGATTTTATTTTGAAAACTCATAACCTAATTATAGCAGATTTTGCCTCTTTTACACTCTGCGTACAAAGCGTTTCAGTTGTGTCAAAAAGCAAAACACTCAAAAAACTTTTTCAGCCAAAACCCCTGCGGAGCAGTTCGGCGGGTCGGGTCGGGGGCGACCCGCCGAAAAACCTCATTTCTCGGACT
>RZYF01000116.1 GCA_010014665.1 Candidatus Saccharimonadota bacterium
AAGCCTGCAAATAAAAAGTCAAGGCTAAATTGAAAGAACATTGAAAATTTTATACAGGTTGAAAAGTAGGCATCAAAATAAGACCACCACATCGTGCTGGTCAAAAAAAGAGAGTTTTGGATTAGTTTGATTCTGGAAGAGTTGAAAGATATTCGTTCACTCGACCATAGTAGATGCGAAGAAATTTATTCGCACCAGCTGTCATGTAGACATAGTAGGGCTTCCCCTGAGCACGCTTCTTATCAAGAAACATATAAACAGGGTCATCCTGAGGCATGGTTTTGATAAGGGCATCCATTACCTGAAAAAGAGTTTTTCGCAGGTCTGCAGAACCTCTTTTTGAGGTTGGAACACTTTTCTGTGCATAGGTTCCAGATTCATTTACACCGGGATCAACGCCAGCAAATGCAGTTAATGCACCTTTACTATGAAAGCGAGTCACATCACCGATTTCGGCGATAAGCTGCGGGCCCAGTGACGGACCAACACCTTTCATCTCCATAACGATTGGGTATTCTGGAAGTTTAGCTGCAGTTTCATTCATAAGAGAGCGAAGACTTTCCACTGTTGCTGATGCACTGTTAAGCTGGTCGACAGCTTGTTTGATAATAAGCTTAGTTACTTCATCCTTTGGAAGTACAGGAACAAGCTCCTTAGCAGTTCCATAAATTTCCTCAGCTTTGGCTTGGCTGAAGTTGTACTTGTTTCGTTTGCACCATTTCTGATAATGGTCAGTAAATGCAATTAATGACATTTTACGAACACAGTCAACGTGCCAGTAAGTAGATGCAAAATCAACCCATTTCTGACTGCCATCACTACGTGCAGGACTATCAAAGTAGGTGTTAACACCAGGGTAGGTCTGGTCAAGGATGCCGATAAGATTATTCTTCATAGCCGTCTTGTGCTTCATATAAAAGCCAAACTGACGGTTCATGGTTTTTAGCTGATTGCGTAATTCATCCATGACACTATACTGTTTAAGATTTTGCCATTTGTCAAGAGCATAACGGGCAATCTTAACAGCATCTGCTTTGTCAGATTTTACTTTGCGAAGTGAATCATTATCAAAGTCCTTAATCAACTTGGGGTTAACAGCACTGACAAAAAGATTTGCTTGTGCTAACTGATGAGCAAGGACTTCATAGTAACGTCCCGTATGTTCCATCACGATGCGCGATTCACCTTCAACAGACTTGATTTGTTCTACAAGTGCATTGATATCACTGGAAGTGTGCTTGATTTCAAACGGTGTGGAAATAATTTCTCCATAAGGGCGGAGAATTGCAACCATACTTTTACCTTTAGAAACATCGATACCTACTGCGTTCATATATTTGTCACTCCTTAAGATTAATTACAATGGATAAGTACCAGTTTTACTCATTACCTATTCAATCTACTGTGGGATGACACGAACGAACCAATAAAGGCAGTTCAACCTGCATAAAACGAATGCTGCGAATGAGGAGCTGGTTATCAGTCTTATTTACGGACGCGAAGTCCAAGAAAGGAAGCCGATATACCATTGCTACCTACATTCTAACAGCTTAAGTAACAAGATGGATAATTCCTTACTGGTTGTAAGGGATATTAACCATAAATACATTGTAGTAGA
>RZYF01000117.1 GCA_010014665.1 Candidatus Saccharimonadota bacterium
CCTGATCTTTTGCCTTACCGTCAACTTCGAGTTGTTTCATAAACCCGAGTCCGGCCGTCGCGCGAACATCTGATTTGAGTACCTTGAGTGGCCATTTGACAGATTCGAGTACATTCGCACCTTCGTACCAACCGTATGCCACGATAGCTAGCGGTTTATCGGTCCATTCTTTGTATAGCCAGTCGATCGCGTTTTTTTGGATTGCACTTATCGAATGGTTGTATTCTGGCATGACCCACACAACAGCATCGGAGCCCGTGACCATGTCTGACCACGCCTTGACGTTTTCGTCGGGCACCACATAATCCTCTGCGCTAGGTGATATAGTAGCGTTGTAAAACGGCAGATTTAGCTCGGCGACTTCGACAACATCTGGTGTGACTCCTTCGCGCTTTTGCAGCTCAGTTTCTACCAATCTTGCAACTTGGGTACTGACGCTGTTTGGACGTGCGCTTCCCGTCAAAATCAATACTTTTGTCATAACTTCTCTATCCTCCTCGTAACTTTGTTATATCTTACTAGGATCAATTCCGACCGCTTCTAGACGTCGAATATTTAGCAAATAGCTTTTTTGCTGAGCATGTTTGACTTCTGTCAGTACACCCGCCGCCACTAGTTTGCCAATATGATGACTGATCGTTGGCTGTGACAGCGCCGAAAGCTCAGAACATTCGGCGATTATATCGCACGTTAGTCTCGGTTCCTGGCTTTTTGCTATTCTACGCACTAGACCTAGACGAACATCGTCCGCCAGAGCCTTGAACACAGCTACTGAATCATCATTCATGCTTCCAGTATATCGATATATTTCGATATGTCAATATACAATATAACCTATTGATACTTTGATGGTTAGATTTTTCACCTTGTTTAGCCCGCCAACAGAGGCGGTAAGCAAATTATTTCACCCCGCCCGCTTTGAGCACCATCTTGAGCGAATCATAGTTACCGACAAAACCATTTGATGTGTAGTCGTTTACGACCATATATGGCAACCCCGACACGCCTAGCCGAACCGCACGCTCGGTCGCGGCCTCGATCTCTTGCTGGTGTTCTGCATTTGCCACACATGACTCAAACTTTGCTACGTCCAAACCGACCGCTCGTGCCGAAACCGTGAAATATTCCAGAGGCAGTTTTTGTATTGGCACGGGGTTGGCGATGTTTTCTTTTGTGCCGATTCCCTTGTCCCAGTAATCCGCTTTGATTCGCGGTACTAGATGGCGCGAATACTCCCAGTATTTGTCCTGGTCAGCCGAGCAATAAGCCGCTTCCGCCCCTTGTTCGGTGTTAGGCGAAACCTCTTTCAAAACAGTGATTATACGGTTTTCGAAACTGAGTTTGCCACTGTCGATGTAGTCTTTTTGAAATTCCTCGCCAGTCGTTTTTTGTACTTTTTCGCAAAAAGAACAAAAATAGTCGGTGTACTCCACGAACCTGTTTGGAGCGTCAGCAGAGCCTAGTAGCATCATACTATTCCAAGCATCACCAGACGTATGCGGGCTAGTAACCTCATTTCTCGAAACGTCATAAAACATAGTGGCTGCCACAAAACACACCACCAAACCTATCGCTATCCACGACCAAACATTTTTACTACTCCTTCGATTTTCCAC
>RZYF01000028.1 GCA_010014665.1 Candidatus Saccharimonadota bacterium
AGCACTAGAAACGGACTCAGAAAACACGCCGTTTACCGAGGTGTAAAATGCCGAAAAAAGTCACCCAAAAGTGTTGAATTATAACTATATCTATAGTAAGCTATAGATATAAGTATAGTAGATATACTTATGGAGGGCAACACGATGAGTAGAAGAAAAGGTTCAAAGAATAAAAAACCAGTCATAGATCCACTCCATACGGTCATGACCAACGAGGAACGACTAGACTTCCTTGCTAGCCTGATCGTTGATCGTATAGAGCAGGATCAGGCAAACGGCCGCGAGTTACTTGCAAAGATTGGAGCGCAAGATGAGCAAAAACTTGCCTAGAATCTATGCCGTTGGTGCGATTCGTGTATCGACTGAGAAACAGGGTCGCGATGGCGATTCACCTGATGCCCAAAAAGAACAGATTGATCGCTACGGCGAATCTCGTAACATGTCCATCCGTAAGTATTTTGCCTTTCTCGAATCTGGATCAAAGGTACAGCAGCCGATGCAAGAAGCTATCGACTACTGTAAAGACCCGAAAAACCAGATCAAATACTTTGTTATCAAGTCTATCGACCGCTTTACTCGTGGCGGTTCACGTATTTACGAAGATCTCAAAGAGCAGCTTGATGCCTGTGGCGTTACCCTTGTCGATGTGTACGGCGTTATTAGCGGTGAAAAAGTAAACACTCTCGACCATCTTGGCTTTACGTACAACTGGAGTGAGTATTCACCTAGTAAGAAGACTGAGATTCTCGAGGCTGAGCGTGCCAAGGACGAATTGCGCGACATTATGAGCCGCATGATTGGTGCTGAGATCCGCTATACGCAGGTCGGCTACTGGATGCGACAACCGCCGTTTGGCTACATGAGTGAAAAAGTTGAGACACGTCACGGCAAACGAACTGTCCTGAGGCCTCACCTAGAAGAAGCTCCACTTATACGTAAACTATACGAATTAAAGGCACTCGGAACGATGAGCGACCGTCAAATCGTCGACAAGATGAACGAGCTAGGCTTCAGGACTCGCAAAACCTACGTCAGAGATAGCAATGATCGTTCCAAGATTATCGGCACAAAGGGTGGCAACCCACTTGAAATGACAAAGATTAATCGATACCTGGAGAATCCTATCTATGCCGGTGTCGTTAAAGAAAAATGGACAAACGACAAGCCTATTAATGCCGCCTTTGACGGCCTTGTTAGCTTCGAGTTATATAATCAGGCCAACCGATCTAGAGTCGCATTACATGAGAGCGCAGATGGCGATATCGAATACGAGAAAGTGCGACCAGATGAGAAAGCCAAGAAGGGCGTTCGCAATGATGAATTCGCCTACCGCCGCTTCGTAGCCTGTCCGACGTGCAATAACCCATTACTAGGGAGCGCTTCGCGTGGCAAGATGGGCAAATACTACCCTGCGTATCACTGTAGTAACCATGGCCACTACTACCGCATACCAAAGCAAGAATTTGAGGAGACTATCAGTCAGTTTGTTAAGAATATCTCTATCAATAGCGAGCAGCTCGATGCACTAACGGATGCCGTCATGACCGTATGGGAGAAGAAGCACGAAACTCTCAAAGAGGATACCAAGGCAATCCAGAAACGCATAGATAGCCTGACTGAGCAGAAATATGCCATCGTTGACAAGATTAAAATCGTTAGCTCTGTAACAGCTATTGAAATGCTTGAAGCTGATCTCGTGAAGACAGATGATGAGATTGCTAAGTTAGAAGTAAGCAAAAATGCTGCTAGTCGAGACGCCGAAGCAGTCGATATCCACAAAGTCGTCGCCTACGTCAAATATTTTATGGAACACCTCCATGAATTGCTGCTTGACCTCTGTAATCCTAGCCTCAAAGCTCAGTATTTCAGCGTCCTCTTCGACAAAGCCCCAACCTTTGAAGAAATAAAAGCTGGAACTCAAAAAGAGTCCGTATTACCAGAGGTAAACGAACTCTTTTCGGCACTGAATATGCAATCTTCCCTTATGGTGATCCCACCGGGAATCGAACCCGGGTTGCCAGGATGAGAACCTGGTGTCCTAGCCGCTAGACGATGGGACCAATAACATAGAATACTCTAGCAAAACAGAGACAGTTTGTCTATGCACTCGACACGAGCTAGTCTAGGGCGACAATTATTTAGCTTATCTCTTTTTTACTGTTAAACTGACTGTTATACTGAGCGAATATGAAACATTCTAAAATTGCCTATCTAGTTGTAGTCATATGTGCCTTACTTGCATTCTCTTTGTCTATGGCGATTGGCTTGAAACAGAGTATTTGGTTTGACGAGGCGTATTCAATTTTAGTGGCGCAACAACAGCCTTCAGAAATCATTGCGCTAACGGCTGTGGACACGCATCCACCTCTGTACTATTTGTTGCTACATGTATGGGGGAACATATTCGGTTGGAGTGAATCGGCGGTGCGAAGTTTGAGTGCTTTGGCACTAGGTGGACTCGTTGTTGTGGCAGCCGTTTTTGCCCAAAAATTATTTGGGTGGCGTACTGCTATATTAGTAGCCTTTTTGATAGTTTTTTCTCCGATGCTACTTCGGTATGGTTTTGAAATACGGATGTATTCAGTTGCCTCGTTGATTGGCTGTTTAGCAACTTTGGTGTTGGTATACGTTAGTGAAACGACTGGTAGGCGTAGGATTTTACTATTGATGTCGTATGCGGTATTAGTTGCGGTCGGGACTATGACGCTCTACAACCTAGTTTACGTCTGGTTGGCGCATGTTGCGTGGTTGCTGTATCGTCATAACCCCTTGAAACAATCTGAACACAAAGAATTGTATGTTTGGTTTGGTGTATATATCTCCAGTATTATTCTGGTCTCACCGTGGCTACCTACGCTATTTCAGCAGATAAGTAACGGTGCATTAGCGCCAATCTCTGAGTCGTTGACGTTAACAAATCTTCTCAGCGTAGTGACATTTAATTCCATGTATCAACCAGTATGGATGCTCGGTCCAGTTATATCCTTGGTGGCCCTAGCTTATTTTGTAGCGTTGGGATACTTGTTATGGTCTGGACGCACAATATTTACTCGATCAAAAAGTGCTATATTACCGCTTTTGTACGTCTCCGTCCCTATCGTAGTTTTAACCCTTATTAGTATTTTAAAACCTTTATATGTTGAGAGGTATCTTTCGTTTATCGCTGTCGGATACACCATGGTAATTGCTGTTTTGTTGGCTGAGGTTTGGCGTTCTCCGAGTCGAAAGCGATTACTTGCGGGCGGTATGATTTTCGTCGCAATGATTTTAGGCGTGGTGCAACTAGCCCAAGTTGGGAACTATAATTTTCAACGTTTACAACATCCCGAGGTTCGCGAAGCGGCAATGTTTGCGCTGTCCCGCTGTAACGAGCCCGATACGATTGTACTTGCCGGTGATCCATATGTTGCGACTGAGTTTAAATATTATCTTGCAGATTCGTGTGGGCTGACTTTTTATAGTCCATATGACAGTTTAGGTGGGGGCTATGCCCCTATCCAGGCTCATGCAAAACAAGTAAAAACCATCAACCCAAGTCTCGATGCCAATACTGTACTACTCGCTTACTATGGCGAAACCGATATCCAGCTGGCAGGCACGGTGACAGAAGAACATTTCTGGGGTAGTCTTCGTATTGACGTTATTAACGTGGAATAAACGGCAGAAAACGTCGATACTTGGCAGCAAGCCATACTAGACCGATAGCCACAGTTGTCAAAATAAAATTGATAATTATCGTAAAACTCTCTACCAACAAGGGATACTCTAGTGTCACCGCAAACATACTGGGCCTTAGCCATAGATGCATATTGAAGATTACGAAACTTTGAGTGATGTAAACCAGTAATGAATTTTGACCAAGTGGTAGTAACAACCAGCCTAGTTTAGATAATAACCACCGCTCGTATCGGACAAATAACCAAAAAAAGCTTATGAACCATACAAAACTCAATATCAGACGCGGTAGAGGCATGTCTCCTTTGTGAAATAGTACGTTTTCGGGAATTGTCTGGGTGAGTTTTGATATGGAGTCCCAACCAGATCCTTGCAAAGACGGTGCTATAAAAGCCGAAACAATAGATAACCCTATAGTAAGCGCTGTTATAACAAGACATGTGTATGCAATTATGTTGATTGTTCGCTTGGGCATTGTTTTTACGAATTTGGTAATATTTTGCCAATAATATCCCACCATAAGTGCCCCGAAAAACAAAGTTTGCCAAGTGTAAATCATATCTATTTCTACGACGGGTTTCTGGGGAAACAGCCATACAAGAGCACTGAGTAGTATCACGATATACCACCGACCTTTTCTGAGTAACCAAACTGCAAGCGGAGCTGTAAAAATATAGACTGCGTACATGCGTAGAAAATCTGCCCAGCCGTAAAAATACTGTAGTGACAAAACCTGGGTAATAACATCCGGTATGTTTGTCCACGGCGTAACCAGCCCCCATTTAAGCCCTGGCGTGTCGTAAAGCAACCAGCCGAGTAATATATAGAAAAAACTAAGGCCGATACTCCAAATATAAAGAAGCACTCCGCGTTTCCAGAGTTTTTTCCAGATAACAGGAAACGGCACATGGTTCATTCGGCCACCACGAATAATACCTATAAGAAGGCCTGAAATAATGAAAAAACCTTCTGCCGCTGAGACAATAAGCATCCCGCGTCCAGAGATAAAATCATAACCACTCGGAAAATAAAACAAATGGTTAACAAGTATTACAATCAAGAACCAACCACGCAACAGGTCTAGTGTAATAAGACGATTATTATTAGAACTGACTGATTCTTTGGCTGGCTTGATCATGACGACGTTTCTTTGAAAACTATAGTTTTATATAAAATGTAATTCCATGCTGTTGAGAATATAGTTGCCACAACTTTTGCCGCAATCGGCGCTAGAAACAGGCTGTCGAAGATCGAGGATGTGAGTGGCAAAAGCATTATAATAATCACTGGTTGTATAGCCCAAATACCAATCAAAGTTACGACAACAAACAGGGTGAATCTTCGAACTTGGTTGCTGTCTTTTGCTCGAAAAGTAAAGTTTTTGTTGACAAAAAAACTAGTTATCAGCGCTATACTCGTCGAACAATAGTTAGCTACAGTTGGACTGAACGATAGCTGTAGAAAAATTGCATAAGCTACAAAATCGAGTAAAGTTATAAAAACACCGGTAGTTAAAAATCTAACTAGCTGACTTTTCACTGTCCTTGCCTCTGTGTACTTCGTCAGTGAAATATAATGGTCGTTGCTTGGTTTCGTTGAAAATTCGTCCGATGTATTCGCCTATAACACCAATAGATAAGAGCTGTACTCCACCCAGGAATAATATAACAGCCATCATAGAAGGATAACCGGCTAGATCAGACCCGAATATTATAGTGCGTATAATAATAAATATGATATATATTGCGGAAGCGAAAGATGTTAATATGCCGAAAAGTGACGCGATACGTAGCGGTACAGTCGTAAACGAAGTTATGCCTTCAATCGCAAGATCAATTAATCGAAAATAATTCCATTTACTTGTGCCAGCGACTCGGGCTGCACGTTCGTATAAAAGTTCTTTTTTTCGATAACCTACCCAACTGAAAAGTCCTTTAGTATAGCGCTGTTGCTCACGGATAAGGGTAAGACTTTCGACACAACGCTGGCTTAGTAGACGGAAATCTCCAGTATCGCGCTGAATCGGAATATTTGTCGTATTCTGAAGTAATTTATAAAATAATTTCGAGGTTGAACGTTTAAGCCATGTCTCACCTTTACGGCTAGTTCGGCGGGCATAAACGTCGTCGTATCCATCTTCCCATAACGCAACCATCTCTGGGATTAATTCAGGCGGGTCTTGTAGATCGGCGTCAATTATTATGGTTGCATCGGCGGTTATTGCGTGGTCAAATCCAGCTATCATGGCGATTTCTTTTCCGAAATTACGTGACAAACTAACATATGACACTGAGTCGTCTATCAAAGCCCATTTCTTGACTAGCTCCATCGTAAGATCGCGACTCCCGTCGTTAACGAATAGAAACTCCAGTTGGTAGTTGGGCATATTTTGACGGAGTTTGATTAGACGCTTCTTGAGAGCCGGAAATACCTCTTCTTCGTTGTAAGCCGGAATCAATATAGCGATGTGTTTTTTTACCGTTGTTTTGCTCATATGGTTTGTACCTCGTTTTGTATGTCTATATCGTTAAATAGTGTATCACGTGGGGCTGTTTGCCGTCACGACAAGATTAGTCGGCCATCCTCTACTAGTGAGCGAAAGTTCCACGTACCACGACCAGTGGTTTTATATGACCAATAGAACCAACCGTCAGCTTCTTCGTAAGTAACGAGCTGATGTCTACCATGTTCATCCATCATTGCCTCATGTATGTCTTTTGGATAATGACGTAGAGTAAGGGTCGAAAGCACTATACTCCACTCACCTATTAGTACTGGCTGAGTGCTCTTAAGACGTTTTAGTAGCTTCGTGCGGTGCTTGAGAACTCTGTAATAAAGACTTAGTGGGGTATAACGTTCTGGAAGGAAAGCAAAATGATACCAGTGGATATCTATGAACGTCGATGCGTTTAGAGCACCGTTCATGATACGTGGTAAAAATGCGTCCGAAAAAACAATCCGGGTCTTGTCAGATAATAGATCATAAGCTTTTCGATAAAATCGTCGTAATATTAGGATTTTTAGCGGTCCGGGCTTCGGTTCATTCAACAGCTCTAACCCCCATAATGCAGGGTGTGATGAGTAACGATTAACTAGTTTTGATAATATCTCGAGTGTTTGGTTTTGGAATCGCCTGTTGTAGAACCAGCGGGATCCCTGCTCTGGCGCTCCACTGTGCTGATGACCATTTTGTGACCCAGGCGCACCATGAAGACAAATTATAATTTTGATGTCATATTTTTTCGCATAGTCAAAAGCACGATCAAGATGTAATATACTACCGACAAAAGGTGGCTCATCGCCGAAAATCCAATAGCCTACTGGTATACGTACCGCATTAAGGCGGTTGTTATGTAGCCAGCGGAAATCTTCTTCTTGAATAAGGTTTTTGTGGTGAAGTTGAATCTTTTTTTGGCCAAACTCAGTAGTTGAGAGATCATATTCGTTTTCTGTATCTGTACTATTAAAGACTTCGGGAAACATCCATTTCTCAAGTACTAACCAACCTCCCAAATTAACACCACGAAGTTTTTCGTTATTACTCATAGACATGTTCTTCTTTATTGCTTTTTGAGTTGCTGGACAATCTCGATCAGGCGGTGCGGGGTAATATCGGCTTTTATGAGGTAACCGTCAACTTTTGCCTCTTGATTAGCCCGGATTTTTTCGTCTTGATCGAAATTCGTCAGAATAATAACACGGCTGTTCGGTATATTATCTACTGAATCATTGCGAAGCAGATTCAATACATCGCCTCCTTGCTTTTCGGGTAACATAATATCGAGTAATATCAAATCATACTGGCGAGCAATTGCCATGGAATATCCAGTAGTACCCGTGGTTACCCAATCTACGTCGTAACCAGCTTTTTTTAAGCTACTGACATACATCTCGCCGATAAACATATCGTCTTCGATAATGAGAATTGATTTTATGACTGTCGAGTTTTCTTGCATATTATTTAACCTTTAAACATGGCGTGGTTTTTAATCCATCCCTCGCCTGTATCTATCATACCTTGATTTGAATTATTATTCACTGCTAATTTATCCGATATAGTGGCATAGGTTGGCAATGAGAATGAAAATATACTTCCTTCACCTTCTTTTGATGTGACGCTGATAGTGCCACCGTGTGAGTCGATTATTGCTTTTGATATATACAAACCAAGTCCAGTTCCGGTCACGGTAGCACGTGA
>RZYF01000118.1 GCA_010014665.1 Candidatus Saccharimonadota bacterium
ATAAACCCGAGTATGTAGTCCTTGTACTCATTGGCTTCAATCTTGGAGCGCATTTTGTTGGCGGACTCCCAGATTTTATTGGCAAGTTGTTGTTTGTTCATTTGTACTAGGCCTCACTTTCAGTGCAATAGTGTCGTTTTAGGAATTTTTGGGTGGTCATTGCTTGTTATTATAGCATAAAAGCGCTGGGATTGCCCCTTATAGTCTCATATGCGCCGTGGTTGTTTTATCGGGTAGGTTGCTGCCCGCTACTAATCGCCTGAGCGAAGATACGGCTCAAGGTATACTTTGTGTTGTCGCCGAGTGCTATAGCGAGTGTTGGTTGTATAATCAGGATACGATGATCTATGTGGCAATTTTGATATTTACGGCATTCCTAGCGATTGGCTTTTTTAGCTTGGTAAAAGGTATAAATTCGCTTGTAAACAAGTATGATTTGCTGGTGGAGTTCCGAAACAGGTTTGTTGCTTTCGCCGTGGAGTATTTTGAAAACGAAAATCTAGAAGAAAAAGAATACCATTGGCTACTTGAAAATGTTGATGAAGTTAACGCCACTTTAGGCGGATCCGCAACCATGACGTATAAGCCACCGTTTGCAAACTATATTGTGAAGAACTATGAATTGTTGATCAATTTATTGCCTGAATTTAACTCTAGTATGGGTGCGCACCGAGATAACGTGACCACTGCGGAATCGATATTGACGAGGTATATCGGATCAATGAAAAAACGAATCCAAAAAAGACAGAAAAAGCTTAGGCAGCCCATTGCATGGCTCATTGAGGGTATCACAGTGGCGCTGAGCGTCCCTTTCCTGTTGCTACGTGAGTTTAGCTTATTGAGTGCAGGAGTCTATAACAAGGTTCGACACGGTAAGGTTACGCGCCTTATTGCAGGATTGATAGGCTTAATTTCAATGGTTGATACCATTAACGTGATCGTAACGGGAAATAGCTTTACGATTGACATCGTACAGCTATTGGCTAGCGTCTTTTCAAAATAAAGAAGACTCCTGTTCTCTCGCAAGCGTTAGAGCACGAATCTTCTGATTGGATTGTATTAAACTAGTATTTATCTTCACGTACTGCCCAATTATACGTACCGAGCAAACCCATAACCTAGAAAGCTAGCACCATCACAAGCGACCACGTAAGATGGACTACATTTGCTAGGTATATATTGCCCCTCTTATATCGCAACCATGAAAACAAAATGAAGCCAGCAACCATGACACCCCCCATAATTGAAAATGTATCGGCAATCATGAAGTGGCCTAGGTAAAACATGACACAGGTCACGATAGCTGCAGCTAGGGGACCAAGTGCCTTGCTTAGCCCAGTTTGCATGTAACCAGTCGTTAATAGTTCTTGGCAAAAATTGGTTATTATCATTGCGATAATATAAATCCATATCGGAACGTTAAAAGCAGTCGATTTTGTGGCCAGCAGCGCAATAATCAGTAGTAAAGGCATGATATAGCCAAGAATGTCCCATTTGTCCTTGATTTTTAGAAAACTATAGTCGCGCTCACGCCAGTGCCAAACGACAAGGGCAATGATGTTGATTATGATGATCCACAATGTAAGAAAAATAAAATTAGTCTGAGGGTT
>RZYF01000029.1 GCA_010014665.1 Candidatus Saccharimonadota bacterium
CTACCGATGCATTGCTTATTATAGCACGTAATAGATTTTAAGTCAACAGTTACCAGTATATATCCATCAGTCAATACCTCATAGCTTTAATGTATACTAATTATATGAGTTATATAATCCAATCAATCACAGCCAGACAAATATTAGACAGTCGCGGTAACCCAACAGTTGAAGCCGACGTAATGCTAGAAGGTGGTGCCATGGGTCGTTCAGCCGTACCGAGTGGAGCTAGTACCGGCTCAGGTGAAGCCTTAGAGCTTCGCGACGGTGAAAAAGCTTATGGCGGCAAAGGTGTCACAAGAGCAGTCGCAAATGTCAAAAACCAGATAGCCCCTGCCCTGATTGGCGCAGATGCATCCGACCAAAAAGGTATTGACCAGGTCATGTTCGACCTCGATGGCACCGAAAACAAAAGCAACCTGGGCGCGAACGCCATACTTAGCGTTAGTCTAGCCGCTGCCAAAGCTGTGGCAAACGCCAAAAATATACCATTATGGAGATATGTCGCCGATTTTACTGCAACCACGAACCCTAGCTTGCCTCTGCCAATGATGAACATCATGAACGGTGGCGCTCACGCTAGTTTTGCTACCGACATACAAGAATTTATGATTATCGCCAAAGGTGCAAGCACTATAGAACAAGCTGTCCAGATGGGTGCCGAAGTTTATCATGCTCTAGGAAAAGTTCTCAAAGACCGCGAATACCCTACAACCGTCGGCGACGAAGGTGGCTACGCTCCAAAAGTCAAAAACGGCAATCGCGAACCACTCAAGATGATTTCTGAAGCTGTCACTAACACTGGCTACACGCTAGGCGAAGATATCGTACTAGCACTAGACGTCGCTGCTAGCGAATTCTACAAAGACGGCCACTACGAACTGGCCTGCGAAGGTCAAACCCTGGAAAGTTCACAGATGGTTGATTGGCTAGTATCGCTTGCTGAAGAATTCCCGATTGTCTCGATCGAAGACGGTCTAGCTGAAGACGACTGGGAAGGCTGGAAAGCCCTACAGGCTCGACTAGGTGACCAAATACAACTAGTCGGTGACGACCTACTAGTTACCAACACTAAACTTCTTCGCCGTGCTATCGACGAAAAAGCCGCCAACGCTATACTGATTAAGCCAAACCAGATTGGTTCGCTAACCGAGACAATCGAAGCAGTCAAAATGGCCCAAGAAGCTGGTTGGAACACTATTGTTAGTCATCGATCGGGCGAAACTGAAGACGTAACTATCAGCCACCTAGCCGTCGGGCTAGGCTGTGGCCAGATCAAAACCGGTTCACTCAGCCGAACCGACCGCGTCGCCAAATACAACGAACTCATCCGCATCGTCGAATTCGATCCTTCACTAAGACTTGCCAAGCCATTCTAGGAGCGACATAACCTCGACCTCCAGATGATATCCTTAATAGAGTTGGATAATATAATATATCTACAAATATTTTATATTATTAGCATTTACTTAAAATAATAGCCAATAGAAGAATAGTGGACTTAACAAAATACAGCTATCTATCGAATTATCTCTGAGTTGAGGTAGTATCCGAAACGGAACATGCAGGAATAAATTTCATAACAACTGAACGTGATATTTCCTTTAAAGTACTATCAGCCGAATCATTAGAACCCATATTAGTAATATTTTCAGGAGAATCGATAATTATTTTTGACGCCGACATACCATTCGCTACTAAACCAGTTTTGACTTTTTCTGCCCTTTGATTTGCGAAGCTTAAATCACTGGAGTTCGTAGTTGCTACGCTACCATAGAGGTGTACTGTATAATCCTTACCTGGATTAGTTGTTGAAATATCTGCAAAAGATTTTATAGTGCCTTCCATATAAGAAGCTGAGTATTCCAGAGAATCTGCTATAAAATGAACATTTGTGGTATATGGTGTTTGTTCAGAAAATGTAAACTCATTGCTATAACCAAAAGCTTCATCATAATCGTTTGGTGCAAAACAACTTGAACCGGATACTTCTGGAGTTGAAGTATCTTTCGAAACAGCTTCATTCGAACTACCACTGTTCAATACTAACCCAGTTAGGTACCATTTACCTTGATCACTTTTAGTGTAGGTGAAAACCCATTTCTGTGATCCGTTGTCACACTGTCCTCTTGAAGTTGCAACTTTAGGCTCAACATCATTCTTGAAAGTTATGTCTGACCCGTCCACCGTACAACTTTCCCCAACTTTTTTGGCCATATTGGTTATAAAAGTCTTGTCTTCAACTGTTGCTTCAGGACCAACCAGTTCAGCTAATGTGTTAGTATCGCTTTTTTCTGCGGCTTCAAAAAATTTACCTGTTTGTCCTATTATTTGAGTACGATTCTGAACACCTACATATAACAAGGCTAAAAACAAGAGAATAAATACTAGTATAACTGCGCCCAAAACTAACCCTATAGTAATCCCCACTCGAGATTTCTTAGGCTGTGAATTGATTGAATAAGGCGATTGAGCAGTCGGGGTTTGATATGGTGCTGGTGCAATTGGTGGTGGTGATATTTGCGGTTGTTGTTCTGGTTGACTAGGTTTTTGTATCGGGGGCATTACTAAGCTCCTCTAAGTTTATTTATATACATAATTATATTACCATATTGAATATAATCCATTATAGCTATAAAAATAAGCTATAAAAATATTTTATCAATGCTATATAGGTTATCTTAGTATCAGAATATAATTATTTTAAATTCTACGACGCCAACGAATCATAACATCTTCTAACTCTGGCTGTATTGTCGCAGGATAAGAAACTATAACATAGTCGTCACTACGAATTTTAGTACTACTAGTAAGTCTTATCTCTTTTGGACCTCGCCGGATAGCTTTAATATATGCTTTCGGTGGAAGCCCGAGTTCGTTTATATATGAACCAACAATAGCGTGGCTTGGCATAACAAAAAATTTAGTTGACAGGATTCGACGTTGGCTATGATGTATTTCGGCAACTGGCATAACATCAATCACCTTCAATTTACTGGCGACATATTCAAGCGTTGAACCTTGAAAAATAGTCGAAATTAAAACGACGAAAAACACGATATTGAAAATTAAATTACTATATTCTATACCAGAAGAAATTACGATAGTCGCTAATATAATCGGCAGCGCTCCACGAAGTCCCGCCCAACCAAGAAACATCTTTTCATTTAGTTGAAAACCGCTTCCGATTGTAGATAGCCAAACAGCTATCGGCCGAATGATAAACATCAAGAGTATGGATAAAACGATCCCAGTACCAGCGACTGTAAAAAGTTGACTAGGTACAACGAGTAATCCTAGTACTATAAACATGATTACCTGCGCCAAAAATGCTAAACCTTCATGAAAAGCTGTTAGCATACTCCTGTATCTCGAAGGTGTACTGCCTATCGCTAGCCCTACTAGATATACTGCTAAAAATCCACTGCCACCGACTAATTCAGTTAAACCGAAAGAGATTGTGCAAATAGCCAATGAAGCAACTGGAGCAAATGAGCCAATCGAAATCGGTAATCTAGAAAATACCAAGCGAGCCAAAATACCCAAAACAAGACCAATCAATAAACCGACGATTAGTTTGTGTAACAACAAAATCACCATATCATCTAAACCATAGCCAGGTTCGGTAATCCAGCTGACTATGCCGACCGTTAAAGCGATAGCCACTGGATCGTTAGCGCCAGATTCGGCTTCGAGCGTTCTACCTAATTTTCGTTTTACGCGACTATTTCTGAGCGCTGCAAAGACGGCAGCCGCGTCCGTAGAGGAGATAATTGCACCGATTAAAAATGCATATAGTATAGGTACGTCAAACAATATATAGGCGGCAAGTCCTGCCATAAAAGCCGTAACTAACACCGCCACAGTACTAAGTAACGCCGCAGGCACCGCAACTTCTCTCAGGCGTCGCCAAGAAGTAGACAACCCGCCTTCGAAAAGAATCGCCACCAGACCAATAATAGCAATCGTCCTTGCTAATTGTGCATCACTAAAATCCACGTTACCCGGACCGTCGATACCTATCAACATACCGAGTAGCAAAAAAGCTACCAGTGATGGAACGCCTAACCTTGATGCCCCGAACGCAACCAACAAACTTGCCGCCAAAATACACCCGACCAAAACTAGTATTTGCGCTTCTTCCATAGATTGAGTATATCGTAATCAAACAGATATTATTAACAGCTGTACAGTTTTTCTAGCCCATTGCTTTGAAATTTTTCTATTCACGAGAATAACCTGTCAGATTTTGTAGCAACGCCTATGAAAAAAATGCTATATTAATATTAGGCAAAGTAGATGATAAAAGAAAGGGTGATATGGATATAGTATATAAACTTCTAGTAGCTGGTGGCATAATGGGAGTCTTAGATTTTGTATGGCTAGGTTATGTTGCAAAAAAACTGTACTACGGTGAAATGGGTAACATTTTGCTCGACAAGCCAAATATGGTTGCTGCTCTTTTGTTTTATGTAATCTATGTTGTCGGCATAGTAGTCTTTGTAGTCAACCCAGCTCTGGAGAAAAGCTCATTGGCCCACGCTGCCGGCTATGGCGCATTATTCGGCCTGGTCGCATACGCAACTTACGATCTAACTAGTTTGGCTGTAGTGAAAGGGTTTAGTGCCAAAATCGCCGTCATAGATCTAGTTTGGGGTATGGCTATCACAGCCGTTGTATCAGTAGGAACTTATTTGGTGATACAAAAATGGTTTTTGTAGATTTTATTTCACTACTGCTTGTAGCTTTAGCTGGAGCAGTCACTACACAGATTGTCGCTTTTGCGGTGGCGTTACGCACGAACAGAGTAGACATAGTAGATATAGCTTGGGGTTTAAGTGCAATATCGATAGTTATTGCCATGCACCTGTCTGGCACTAGTTTTGCTCCAGCCGTAATTCTAGTCGATGTCCTAGTGTTTATATGGGGGGCTAGACTTTCGTGGCATATCACAAAACGGATCAGGCGTAGTAAACAGCAAGACCCGCGCTACACAAAACTTATGCAAAATTGGCCCAAGAAATATCGTGAGCTGAGGATATTCGGCAAGATATTTATGATACAGGCTCTTCTGGCGCTATTGGTTAGTTTACCTGTTGTCGTAATACACTACTATCAGCCATTTATACAGCCTCTGATTATAGTTGGACTCGTAATCTGGTTGGTTGGGTTCTATTTTGAAGCTACTGCCGATCTGCAGCTTAAAAGATTTTTAAAAACATCAAAGCCGGGAGAACTAATGAAAGAAGGGTTATGGCACTACTCTCGTCATCCAAACTATTTTGGAGAACTAACTATGTGGTGGGGTATTGCTGTCATGACGCTGGTAACACCTCTCTGGTGGGTTGGTTTTTTAGGAGCTATTTCGATATCATTCCTGATTTATTTTGTTTCAGGAGTTCCGTTAGCCGAAGAAAGGTCAGTCAACAAAAAAGGCTGGCAGGACTACAAAAACAGCACCAGCGTTATAATCCCCTGGCCACCGAAAAAAATATAGCTAAATTAAAAAAATATCTTGCCCGCCTTGTTTGCATATTTATCGCATAAATAAAAAATCGCCTCATGGCGAATAGTATTTCTTAAGGTTATTCTATTTATAAAATGCGGATGTGCCGCGGGGGCACGAGAAGTTCCGGTAGGCAGACTGCCTACGAGTTCTCTCGCGCCCCGCGGGCATCACATCACCTAGAACGGCCAAGTCTTGACTCGCCATTCAATCTCCTTCCTGATTCTCTCGGTTGCCTCATAGGCATAGCGAGCGTACCGGTCGTTGGCTCCATTCTCGGCCAAGACGGACAGATCCCAGATCGCCTCCTTGGCTTCTGGACTTGCTGCGTCTTTGTGCCCCAGATCCCAGAGTTTGTTAACCCTATTGATGGTTTCGAACCTTGAGTCATCGAGCTTCTTGAGCTCTGCGTTGAGTATAACCTTCGCCTTGTTCGTGAAGATTATACTGAGGAGGAGTCAGAGACCGGCGTTGAAGCTGTACAGGAAGAACACTCAGGGGATTACCCACCTGAGTATTTCATATGACATTTGACTCCCCTTCCTGGGGGTGGTGTGGTGGATGTGTCAGCTGTTGTTCCATTCGGTGCTTCTGCGCAGTCAGCATCGGACGGCAAATACCACTCTCGGTTACTGTTTTCGTAAGAGAGTAGAATATGCCATCCGACGCCAGGCGTTCAAGCATTTATCGTAGTACAGTCAAAATAAGACTTAAGGTATGGCCAGTAACGTGATGATGTGAAATTGCGTGTGAGGAGTCTGAACTCAACTCACAGCAACTATAGATTTTAGCATAAGTTTTACTATTTGTCAACAAGCGTATACGCATAAATAGAGAGACGGGCTCGATGAAGCCTTATGCGATTGTATTACTGCTCTTTCAACTCATCAGCAGCAAAAAAACTCTTGCCTAATTCTGTCAGTTGGCATTTAACCATCTTTAGCTCGATGCTACCCGCCAAAATGGTGATAAAACCCTGCTTTTCAAGATAAGATACGACAACAGATGCAGTCTTGTTGACATTTACTTTACCGTCTTCACTCGACTTAATTATCTTCAAGAAACCATACAAAAGAACATGACTCGGTATTTCTTCAGTTCTAAAATGTTCTCCTGGTACCGCATTTCCCGGATGAAATATATCGGGATTTTCTGTAAGATCTTCCATTTAAGAGCACCTTAAAAGTAAGCTGGTTATTACTTTAGTCATATTATTATCTTTACATATAATTTATTAATATGCAAGTTTATTAACTCTAATGTAATACGCTTAAGAGATTAGATCTTGAAATCGCGTCGCGTGTAGCGCAGAAAAGAGTAGCTGATTGTACCTATAAAAACAACGATGCAGAGTACAACCCATCCAACATCGAGTGTATTGGTTGATATGACGTCTTTTGCAGCAAAGTATGCAAAAGGAGACAAAAATTGCATCCAACTAAAATCGGCACTTAGTCCCCAGAGAATATATGCGATATAACTGATGAATACAATCGTAGCTGTAATAGCGGTGGCTTTTTTGGGAAAGCCTAATGCAGCGGCGCTAAATATGCCTACCCCAAAGAACACTAACTGAATAAGTATGAGCGCCTGGGTAAAAATGGTTAGAATTTCGGTCGGTACGATACCGTTGTTAAATGCGGCAATTGAAAAGTAAGTAGACGCATATGTAGCGATGCCAACTAAGGATATCAGAAACAGTCCCGCAAGCAGTTTCAGAGTAAGCGTTTTGGCGCGGCTAATTGGTCTTACATATAAAAATTCCGCCGTTTTGCCAGTTTCCTCTTTTGTGACGATTTCAGCGCCAAGCATGCCGGCTTGAATTGCGAGCATGACGGCAATAAAGATAAAACATACACCATAATAACCTTCGATCGTCGTAAGATTAAGACCAGTCATGCCGAAAACAGCTTGCAGTGTAGTCGGGAGTGCTTTTAGGAGTTCTTGACTTGCAGCGGCGTCGTCCGCCAAAACGCTGTATTTTGCCATACTCATATACATAAATGCCACGATAGCAAGGCTCCAAACAATTAGACTCGTTCTATGACTTTGTAGTTCGCGTGTAAATAAGTTCATATAGTAGACGGCACGTCCCTGCGCGTATAAATATAATAGCTGGTAACGATAAAAGCGGTAAGTAGTGTAACTGCATATATGATATGTGCTGGGTCATAAGTACCGTCTGTGATGATTTTTTTGTAGTCAATAAACCTAAAAGGCGTAATCCAGCGAATATTATCGTCGCCAATCACGAGCGCGAATATCGCGAGCAGAAACATTCCGAAGCTGAGACCGAGTGCAGGTGGTGTGGTAGCTTTGATTTTTTTTACGATTTG
>RZYF01000119.1 GCA_010014665.1 Candidatus Saccharimonadota bacterium
TAGTTTTAAAAAATAAGTACTGTCAGATTCTTCGTGTTCTACTAGTTTTCTGATGCGGCTAGTTGGTTTTCGGTTACTAGGTTTTGATTGCGTTGTTTTAGCCATTGTTTTTATTTGTTTTTTTACCATAACATCAGTTTAACATAAGAACTTTGGAATGAATAAAGCCGCCACAATATGAGGCGGCTTTATCTATAATCTACAATTCAAAATCTATAATCTATCTTAACTCTTAGCTACATGCGAATTTCGGCGTCGCAACCAGCTGGAAGATTGAGGTTTTGTAGACTATCTATAGTTTTTGGGGTAGCACCAATAATATCAATTAAGCGTTTATGGACGCGCATTTCAAATGCCTCTCCGCCTTTTTTGTAGACATGTGGACTCTTGACGACCGTGAATGTACTGCGACGAGTCGGTAACGGTACGGGACCGGCAATCTGGGCGCCAGTGCGTAGGGCTGTGTCTATAATTTGTTTTGCGGATTGGTCAATAACCTTGTGGTCATAGGCCTTTAGACGAATGCGTATCCGTGGTGCAGCTATTTGATCTGCCATATTGTTCTACTCCTTCAGATGTAGAGCCTTTAGAAGTTAGCTAGTGGCTATTGGCGTGAATGCTATATACCGTTAACTATCTTTTATTGGCCGCTTATGTCTCGTAACCTTAGCTCGCATAGTATCTTCTCACCGCTGGCTAAGTTCTCGAAACGATTTATATTACGTTTCTAATCATAACAAATAATGACGGTTTTGTAAATATTACAAACTAGCCACGAGCGCTGTTCGTAGCGGATTTTAGTCGTTAGGATTCGTGAGATATATAGGTTTTATCCCGAGACTATGTATTTATAAAGTACAAGCAAATATTTATCAGTGTAGTCGGACTTTAGGTTTTTTATAAAACCTGAGTAAATAATTGACATATGCAACATATGGTTGTATCATATTTATAGCCAAACCCTGCAACGTAAAGGAGAGAGATGTTTGGTTTTGTTAGTAGGTTCCTGAAATTCTCTGACCGGAAAGACGAGTTGGACTGGGACGAAAAAGCCAGGAAATTCGTCAGTTCGCGAGAGATCGCACTTCGTATCCGAGACGGAATTCCCGGAAAAAGCGTGTACCGCTTTGGTACATACTACTACACGTTCGTTCCTGACGGCTACGGTGAGATACTCCAGGTTCCACTGAAACTCAAGAAGTGGGAACGAGAGCCGTTCTGTGCTGCTGTAAGTGTGTATCTTAAGAGTGCCAAACAGAACCCTAAGGTTACGATCGAACGCAGTGAAGGCCATGACTGCGTGGTGATCTGCACCTGACCCTGACCCGCCCGCTTTTTGTCGAGACCCGAGTGCGAACTTCGCCTTGGTCTCCGAGATCAGGGCGGGTTTCGCATATATTTTAATCAAAAATCACCCCCGAAATTCAGAGGTGATTTTGAAATAGCTAAAAGCTTGATACTATTTGCTTATCTTTGTAACAACACCAGCGCCAACTGTACGGCCACCTTCGCGAATAGCAAAGTTCAAACCTTGCTCCATAGCGATTGGGGCGAGGAGCTTCACTTTGAAAGTG
>RZYF01000120.1 GCA_010014665.1 Candidatus Saccharimonadota bacterium
GGTTTGCCAATCAACCAGTCTATGACGCGACGACAGACATTTTCGGCCGTTAGGTGGGCTTCACCCTCTGGGGCGTGCACTGTACGGCAGGCCGTAACAACGCTACCGTGTAACTTGATAACATCGAAAGGTTCATGAGTACGATTGGTTCGGATAACTTCTGTATAGGCGCTCATAACGGTTCTCCGATTTGCATAACGACTAGATAAACAGTCAGTAGCACTAGTAAAATACCGCTAGTCCACTGAAAAAATGTCTTGTTTTGTTCACGCCACCGCTGAATCTGAGCTGGATTGACTCCCCAAGCTAGTAATATCGAGATAATAATCACAGGCATAGTAGATAACAGAGCATAAGAGGCGCCATATACTATCCATAGTGAAGTATGTTGGTAGGCTATGACGACTGCCGCGATTAATAATGGGCCAATTACGAAAGGTAATTCTCCGACTACCGTCGTTGCTCCTAAAGAAAACGCTTCGACGGACGACTTGGTTTTTCGGGCGCGCCAGAGCAGGTAGTCGGCGAATGGTCTGGGTAGCCAAAGTTTTGTTCCGGTACCTTTTCGGTAATAGGTAAGAATTGTAAATAATCCGACTAACGGCACTACCGATGCGACTATGACTGTTAAAATTTTGAGCGCGTCAGTGCGGGTAACTATAGTAGTGTTGGTTGCTACTACTATAGATAGGAGTATTAGAAAAACCATCACTGTTACCCCTAAACTGTATCCAGCTCCTAGAGAAGCCAGGCGCTTTCTGGCTGTGCGTTGACCCAAGGCATGACCACTCATATAGCTAAGCACGCTTACGCTAAGCTGATAGCTACTATGTACAAATAGAACCCCAATCGTTAGCAGGGCTACGGCTAAATCGTTATTCATCAGGGATGGTGTCATTTTTATTTTTCCTTAATCTACAGTTTGTTTATACCACAAGCGGTATGCATAAGTCAACAAAACTTGACTAAACATGCCAAAATCGGTTATAGGTATTGACAAAACATAAGCTTTTTGCTACAATAATGTTATTGTTAAATAAAACAATAAAAAAGGAAACAAAAAAATGACCATCACAAGAAGCGAAGAAGCCCTGGACGAAATAATCCAACAAACCTGGAAGCGTATGCGTAGTCCGCAGGAAATTCGTTCCTTTCTAGACCGTCGTGAAGCAGCTGTGTCTGTTTTTGACGGAGACTTCGAGTTCTAGTAGTACTCTATATTCTAGAGCTAAGGAGATATCTCGTTATCTGGGGTGTTTCCTCGATTAGCAAAATAGCCCGTATCGACTATCCTAGACTATCTCAGGTTCTTGCTAGATTTGGCTGAATCTCAAATATAAAAAACAGGTACTAGACCTGTTCTTTACTTGGTAGCACCAGGTAGGCTTGAACTACCGCTAACTATGCTCACTCACCAGCTAAAGCTGGCTGTCGCTTTTAAGAAAGCGACTTCCGTTCGGCCAAGCATGGCTTCCATAAACAGCCTCAATGGCTGTTTATGCCTATCGGTCGGTATGGATATTCGAATATGAAAAATACCCACTCGGATGTGGGTAATATTCATGGTAG
>RZYF01000121.1 GCA_010014665.1 Candidatus Saccharimonadota bacterium
CTCTCTGTCCGTTACTAATAACGCTGGAAACCTTGTCATTGCGCAGAATCTCGTCAACACCATTAAGACTGTCAACGCCTCTGCAGCCAAAGGCTCTGTGGCGCTGTCAATTGCCGGTGGCAATGCGACTAATGGCGTAGCGATCACCGGCGGCGAAGGTGATGATGAACTGTTCGGCGGGGATGGCAAGGACATTATAGTCGGCGGAGCTGGCGATGATCATATCTCTGGCGATGGCTTCTTCACGGTCCCAGGCACTGGTGGAGCAGCCATTGCTCAGCAGACTACTGTTACCATAGCTAATGAAGAAGCTGGTGATGAGTTCACTGTGTCCATCGACGGAGTTGACTACACAGTAACCTCCACGGGCGCTGGAACTGCCACCGGTCTTCTGGCTACCGCCATCGGCACCTCTGGCGGCGCGATTGCCTCCAGCACTGCTACCTCCGCAACCGTGCTGACTCTTGACGGATTGGTAGATGGGACTGCTTTTAGCGTCACTACTGCTACGCAGAACGCGGCGGCTGGCCCAGAGGTCTCCATAGTGACCTTTGCTAATGAAGCCTACGACGCAGGAGATGTGGCTTCTGTAACCATCAATGGAGCAACTTACTCTTACATGGTCCTTGCTGACGATGACGGAGTTGCTGAAATCAATGATGGTCTGGCTGCTGCAATCAATGGCGGTACCCAGATGACCGCAGCCGTTGTGGGCAACACGCTTGAGCTGACTGGCGTTACAACGACCGACTACACCGTGACCGCCGCGCTGGTGGACGGTGGCGCCGCTATCATTGAGACCCCGTCTGTGCTCACCATCACCCCGACCGACTTCGAAGGGACTGAAAACATCGCTGTGACGCTGGGTGATGTGACCTACTCGGTTGTGTTCGATACTAATTTGGCAACCTCGCTGGGGAATTTCAAGACTGCACATGAAGTGGCGATTAACGCAGCGACTGGCGGCACACTGGCTGCGACGCCCGGAACATTGACCGTTACCAATGCTGTCGGTACCGGCCTGACGATCACCTCTGGCTCTGGCGCTATCCTGGGCGGTGACGGTGGTACAGTTACCGTTGGTTATGTTGCTGGTAATGCAGCTCGTGCCCTTATCGACAACACTGATCCTGCAATTGCTGACAATCTTCCGATTGCGGCTGGCGCCGACACCCAGACTGCGGTTGTAGCAGACGTTGTTACGGGCCAGGCTTCAACTGACCAGTACCTTACGAGCCCTGCAAATGCCGACACCTTGACTGGTGGCGCAGGGAACGACACCTTCTGGTTCCTTTCTGGCTCCAACGGCTGGGATGGTACCTCCTTCACGACCATGGACACCATCACCGACCTCAACCTGGGTGGTGCAACGGCTATCTTGGGTGCTGATACGATCGTGCTCAACAGCTCGGTCTTCAACGCCTTCGCTAACACCGACCTGATCAACGCCGGCACTCCGCTGGCCATGGCTGGTCCGAACCTGGGCGCTGCTGTGCAGGCTCTGTTCAACGCTGGTGGAGCTCTGAATGGTTCCGTCAACGACATTGGCCTCTTCACGTACTCTGGCG
>RZYF01000122.1 GCA_010014665.1 Candidatus Saccharimonadota bacterium
ATAGGTTTCTTTCGCGGATACGGCGCATAGCAAGGAGCATGAGCTTCCCGATGTCTTCGTACTCGATCACGTCAAGAGCATCATGAAAATCAAACCACTTGATATCGTTCATCCATTCTTCTTTCTGAATCTCGCTACCGTCCGTTTTGACCTTCATCAGATAAATCTGCGTGGTCATGAGAACCAATGTACTCATACGACGATAACGAAAATTAATCTTTCCGAGCCAACAGATCGGCTCCACTTCGTGTAGCCCAGCTTCTTCACCAATCTCACGTATAGCTGTTTCCTGGGCTGTCTCACCTTCTTCTATGTGACCCTTGGGAATTGTCCAACGATCTTTGGCGTCTTGAATCAGCAATATCTCAATATTATCTTTTTTACCGCGTCGAAAGATTATTCCGCCGGCGGTTGGCTCACGGACTACTTCTTGAATTGATGCCTTTTTCTTAGGAAAAAATTTCTTAAAATCAGGCAGGTTTGGCGTCTGCATCGTGTTCTTCTCCGACAAATTGCTTGTACGCCGTTCCTAGAACGCCGTTTACAAATTTGCTTGAGTTATCAGAACCAAACGCTTTTGCTAGCTCGACCGCTTCGTTGATAGATACCTTGGCCGGTACTATATCCTTCATCTCTTTGAGTTCATAGATCGACATTCGTAATATCATGCGATCAACTCGAGCAATTTGTGAGACTGGCCACTCTGGAGCTATAGGCTGGATAATACCATCCAGGTTTAGCATATCTTTGACGACGCCGTCTATTAGTTTGGATACGAACTTATGATCGCCGACTGTGTCTTTATAACGCTCAAGATTACGTTCACGTATCTCGTCGAGAGATACGTTCACATCTCCACATTGAGTTCGAAACTCGTATTCGTAGAGTGTCTGTAGCGCAATAATGCGTCCAAGATGCCTGTTAGATGCCATACGTTTGATTCTTTTCTGTTAATAAAATGTGCATTAAAATCCCACCTTTGGGCTAGGGTTTAGCTATCTATCGCTTTTCGCTTGCCAGTTTCGCGTCTGGTAGTTACCACCTTGACAGGTGATTTACCGTTAACAACACGAGCAAGTTTGAGAGCGAGATGGCTACGACGCAATCCGGTCTTGCGTGGGCTAGTCTGTTTCTTTGGTTTACCCATAGACTATAGAGCTCCTTCTTTTGGACTTGTTTGATATAACTTGCTGTCTATTGTATCAATTTCTCATCATAGACGCAATGTTGTCAAAAACATCAAGGCTGATCTATTGGTAGCTCTATATTTGTATTTACTTAGCTATTGAACAACAATATTTACAAGTCTACCAGGCACAACAATTACTCGAGTCGGTTTCTTGTCACCGATAAACTCTCTTATACGAGCGTTAGACAATGCAAGCTGTTCAAGCTCTTCTCTGTTAGCACTAGCAGGAACCTTCACTTGTGCACGCAATTTGCCGTTAACCTGTAGAACTATATTTAGAGTATCTTCGACCAACAAAGCTTCGTTGTATTCTGGCCAACCCACAGTATGTATCGAGCCTTCAAAGCCCATCTGAAGCCA
>RZYF01000123.1 GCA_010014665.1 Candidatus Saccharimonadota bacterium
CACTCCTTGTATTATAGAATTGTAGTTATTAAAGCCCCTCTCCAAGGGCTGTGCTACACTGTAAGGGATGCTGTGGATTGGTTCATCACTCCTACCACAAGATGGTTTTATAAAGGCTCCAACCACAGCCCTTTGCAATATTGTTAATCAGTTAGATACCGCCAGACGGTTTATGTTGAACAAGGTTACAAGAGCAAAGTGTTCTGTGGATACAGCATCAAATAAATACGGCTGGAGGTTTTACAATGATTTGTGTTGGAATCGACGTTGCCAAGGATAAGCACGACTGTTTCATTGTCAATTCTGATGGAGAAATCCTTGCGGATGTATTTACCATTCCAAACGAGACAAATGGATTCAATCGCTTGTTGCAGTGCATCCGAAATTTCTCTACGCCTGAGAGTAAAATAAAAGTAGGGCTTGAGGCAACAGGGCATTACAGCTACAACATTCTTGGGTTTCTTATCAACAACGGTCTTCCCACCTATGTTTTAAACCCATTGCACACCAACCTTTACAGGAAGAGCCTTAGTCTGCGAAAGACGAAGACCGACCGTGTTGATGCACGAACTATTGCTGCTATGCTAATGTCTGATGTGGGCCTCAAACCCTACACGGACACAGCTTACCACAACGAGGAGCTAAAGTCACTTACCAGATACAGATTTGACAAAGTGAAGGAACGCGGCAAGCTCAGGCAATCAATAGCCAGGCTGGTTTGCATCTTGTTTCCAGAACTTGAAAAGCTGGTGCCATCGTTGCATATGGCCTCTGTTTATGCGTTACTGGACGAGTTCCCAGGAGCGCGGCAGATTGCCGATGCACATTTGACGCATTTAAAAACTTTACTCAATTACGCTTCAAAAGGGCATTACAGACGGGACTTTGCCTTATCTATACGAGAGTCTGCCCGAGCCTCTATTGGTTCAGTTATGCCAGCAAAGTCATTGGAAATTCGACACACCATCCGGCTCATTCGGGAGCTCGACGCTGAGATTGCAGAAATCGAAGCGACGATCAAGACAATAATGGATGCGCTTCATTCCCCTATTACAACAATCCCCGGAATGGGTCTCCGCATGGGAGCTGTGATACTTGCTGAGGTCGGTGACTTTTCCCGTTTCGATTCCCCTGACAAAGTCCTGGCTTATGCCGGTCTTTCACCCTCAACATACCAATCCGGTCAACTCACTAACTGCCATGCCCATATGGAGAAGCGTGGTTCAAAATATTTGAGGTTTGCCATCTTCAATTCTACCAAGTATGTGTGCCATTGGAATCCAACCTTCGCAGCTTACCTCGCTAAGAAGCGAGCCGAGGGCAAGCACTACAATGTTGCCATTTCTCATGCTGCTAAGAAACTGGTGCGGCTTATTTATGCCTTAGAGAAATCAAGAGAGAATTATAGTCTGGCAGCTTGATCTAATTTGGATAGTCCAGACGGCGTCTTAAAGACGTCTGCTTTGCTATACCCTTTATGAACCATCCGGTTTTTCCATTCATCCTCATTTGGAACTTGACTTTTAATAGTTAGTCTTT
>RZYF01000124.1 GCA_010014665.1 Candidatus Saccharimonadota bacterium
AGAAAATTCAAGGCGCAAACGGAGTGCGCCCCGCCCGCCCAGACTTTTGCATATTTTTTGAGATTTCCCCGCCGAATTTCTTTTTGAATTAGGAAAAAGCCTGGTCGGGCGGTTCGCTCACGCTGTTAGCGTGATATAATTACACCTATGAGTGAAACGAATAGCAGAACGGTTGAAAGTTATAACGCACACATACAGGAATATATTGACGGTACACCTCACGAGGTTTCGGGAGTTGTCAAAGACTGGCTGGACGGCTCGCTTGCTGATGTACCAAAAGACGCACGAATTTTAGAATTCGGAAGTGCTTTTGGTCGTGATGCTGAATATCTTGCAGGACTTGGCTACACAGTTGAGTGTACAGACGCAACACCAGCATTTGTTGATTTACTGCAACAAAAAGGCTTTGACGCAAAAGTCCTTAACGCTATCACTGACGAATTACCACAAGGACTTGATTTTGTATTGGCAAACGCCGTTTTGTTGCACTTTACTCGTGATGAAGCCTCGCAAGTAATCAAAAAAGTTTTTGACGCACTAAATACGAATGGTAGGTTCGCATTTACGTTATTACAGTCAACCAAAGATAATACGTGGGACAATAGGCTAGGTGCACCACGCTTTTTCTGCTATTGGACAGAGCCGCAAATTCGTGAAGTGTTGGAAAGTGCAGGCTTTTGCGGTGTTGAGATTAGTGGCGACAAAGAAACTGCAAACGCAACTTGGTTGCGGATAGTTGCAAAGAAAAACGAGGGAAATGTCTAGTTTGACTTTGCCGAGTGCCAGCGAAATTGAGGCGTTGCATAGAAAATATGCACCGACTGAAAGTGTTTTTGAGTTGGTTTTTACTCACTGCAAAATCGTCAGCAACATCGCTATGCAGTTGGCAGAAAAATCAGGTGCAAATGTAGATATTGAACTTGTAAGGGTGGGCTGTTTACTCCACAACATCGGAGTTTACCCATTATTTGATAAAAATGGCGCTGAAACAGATACCAGCAAATATATTACGCACGGCGTTCTTGGCGAGGAAATTTTGCAAAACGAAGGTTTTGCAGAAGAACTTTGCCGCTTTGCCTCACACCACACTGGCGCAGGAATAACAAAAGAACAGATAATAGAGAGCAATTTACCTCTGCCGCATAATGATTACCTTGCCGAAACACCAGAGGAAGAACTGGTAATGTATGCCGATAAATTTCACTCAAAAATACAACCGCCTGTTTTCAACTCGCACAAATTCTATACAGAATATGTTGCCCGTTTTGGTGTTGAGGCAGAAGAAAGTTTTGCTAGTTTGACTGAAAAATTTGGCAAACCAGATTTAGAACCACTGATGGCTCAATACGGACAGGGCTTGCGAGATTAGAAGCTGTTGTTTTCAGAAAATACGCTAAAAAGCGTATTTTCTGGCGAACCGCCCGACCAGACTTTTTCCTAATTCAAAAAGAAATTCGGCGGGGAAATCTCAAAAAATATGCAAAAGTCTGGGCGGGCGGGGCGCACTCCGTTTGCGCCTTGAATTTTCT
>RZYF01000125.1 GCA_010014665.1 Candidatus Saccharimonadota bacterium
GTTATCAACATACCGAAAGCCAAGACCTTCGAGTTTGTCGGTTAAATTGATTAAATAGGGTAGAAAAGAGTTCCAGGTAATATCCACGTGGGTCACCACAAGTAAAACACTCATCGTAAGATGGGTGTTTTACTTTGGTAGATTCACGTGGCGAATCTAACCCAGATTGGTTTTGCATAACAAAACGTAATCCCAGTTAGGCAAAGCGCAATGAAATCCTGTGCGAATTTATTCGTGACAAAATAAGTAGACAATGGTTTATCGATGAACCGTCTCGGCAATCTTATCAAAGCAGACTATACACGAAATAAAAGTTCCTAGTTCCTAGTTAATTAGGAACTTTCTTGATATAATAAACAATATGAAAACATCGGAAAAAATTATCGACTATATTCAACAAAATGGACAGACTACAGGGGTAAGACTTGTAGATTATCTGGATATAACCGACAGAGCTGTGCGAAAACAGCTTAAAACACTTCTGGACTCAGGCAAAATCATAAAAGTAGGAAAACCACCTAGGGTTTACTATTCACTAACTCCACCGCCTACTAGCGATGAACCTGATGTTTATAATTTAGCCGTGATTACTAAGGACGTTGTTGAAATAATAGACAATGAATTTTTTTATATCTCATCACGAGGCACCGTCCATGAAGGTTGGAAAGGTTTCCTCTATTGGTGTCGCGAAAGAAAACTAGACCCACGAAAAACTGCCGAACGTTATAAAAAGACTATCGATAAATATTATAGCTATAAAAAAGACGGTCTTATTGATGGTATGTACAAATTAAATGCGTCGTTCGAAGAGGTAGCGCTAGACAGGGTATTTTATATAGATTTCTATAGCATCGAAATATTCGGCAAAACAAAGCTTGGGCAACTTCTACTTTTTGCGAAACAGAGTCAAAACAGAAAACTTATTAATGAAATCGTGGGCATTATCGAACCGGTTGTTCTGAGAGTGATTGATAAATATCAAATCGATGGAGTCGGTTTTATACCACCGTCGGTAAAAAGAGAATTGCAACTCATGAAGGCGATTCAAAATAAACTAAATCTTAACGTAAGAATACTTTCGATTAATAAGATAAGAACAACCGTTACGGTCCCACAAAAAACACTTTCGAAAATTGAAGATCGTATAATCAATGCTCGTGAAACCATTAGTCTTGATGATACAGGCATATATAAAAATATCCTACTCATAGATGACGCTTTAGGCTCAGGGGCAACTCTAAACGAAGTTGCAAAAAAAATACGTAATAAAAAAATGTGTACAGGACAGATTGTCGGTCTTGTTATTACGGGTAGTTTTAAAGGATTCGAAGTCATAAGTGAAGTTTGACGTTTTTTTAAAAAACACTCGCTTGAATTGAAACATCAGAAAAACCAGCATTTTATTAGAAAATCTCTAAAATACTTAAAATTAACCCCTTCGTCAGAGTAAAAAAATAACTAAGATTAACATGGGTTCGATTTCCGGTGGGATCACCA
>RZYF01000030.1 GCA_010014665.1 Candidatus Saccharimonadota bacterium
CTTGCTCATACGTCTCATCATCATTGACCCCACCACCTGGGATACTATAGTAACCCTTGTCTTGTGTAAAAAGTAACGCTATGTTGTTATCTGTATCAAGTACAATTCCACGGACTGAACGTCTCTGTTCTAGTTGTTTTTCTTCTTCAACCGACATGTTCTCTTGATTGAACTTGGCTAATAAATCCATTGAATTGATTGTATCACGGTACATAAAGCGCAGCCACATCCCAGAACACGTCGCCTATCCCCAGCCAAATTTAGCAAGTGCGCGATGGTTTATAACTTGCTTTGCTGACCGCATGATTTGTAATAACATAACTAATAGATTTCCTAAAGTTTTGTTGTTAGTGGTATTGTCTAAAGATAGCGTGAGTGGTATACTATATGCATGATACTACGAAAACATTACCTCAAAAAACTTCGCAAGCTCCGTGATCAAAACATTATAAAAGTGATTACGGGTATCCGCCGTAGCGGAAAATCTACTTTGTTTAAGCAATTTCAAGCTGAACTGTTAGCCAGTGGCGTCGCCCCACGTAACATTATCTCGCTCAACTTGGAAGAGCTTGAAAACGCATCACTCCTCGAACCTCATCTACTGAACGATTACATAATGCGTCTCATCAATCCTGGAGAAAATTACTATGTTTTCCTCGATGAAATACAAAATGTCCCGAACTTCGAGAAGCTGGTCGACAGTCTATTTGTAAAAGATTTTATAGATGTTTATATGACGGGTAGTAACGCCTATATGCTTTCCGGCGACCTCGCCACCGTGCTGTCAGGACGTTATATTGAAATAAGCATACTACCGTTTTCTTTTGCTGAATTTGCAAAAAGTTACACCGATACACCCAAAGCCGAGATCTTCGCTGATTATTTTGAGTATGGCGGATTCCCTGAAGTAGCAAACTTTATCCATAGCGGTGCAAAAAGTGAAGTACCGGATTACCTAGACGGCATCTATAAAACCGTGCTCGAAAAAGACGTTAGGCGTAGGCGTGAGATTCGCTCAGATTTTGATTTCACTAACGTTCTAAAATTTACTATGGACAACATAGGTAGCCAACTTTCGCCCAATAACATAGCCAACACCCTTACAGCAGGCGGTAATGCCGTTAATCGCTTGACCGTCGAAAGCTACCTGACTGCCCTAACAGATAGCTTTGTGCTCTACGAAGCGAATCGCTACGACATCAAGGGCAAGAAATTACTTCAGACACTTGGCAAGTACTATTCTGTAGATATCGGGTTGTCACGCAATATCTTAGATAAAAACCCCAAGGCAGATCGCGGTCGTCTATTGGAAAATATCGTGTACCTAGAACTTTTACGTCGCAATAAAACCGTTCAAGTCGGCAAAAACGATAGCAAGGAAGTAGACTTTGTTGCTACCTCGCATAACGGCACCGTTAGCTATTATCAGGTGGCAGAGACCATGCTTGGTGCTGATACGCGCGAGCGCGAGCTTTCAGCGCTCCAGAACATTAGGGATCATAACCAAAAAGTAGTCTTAACTCTGGATCTCGGCAATGAAAGTTACGACGGAATACGGCAACTATATTTGCTTGACTGGCTGCTACAAGACACGGAATAGATGTAGACAGCTTAGAATATCTTACCAGCTCATTTTCATTACTTTGTTGTGAATCGCCCTTATCCAAAAGCTCCCTAATATTTGCAATTTCAGCTTCTTTATCAACAACGGATTCAAGGTCTTCAAAAGTTTTAGGATAAGTCACTTAGCCTTAGCCATGAAAATCGTCAGACTTTTGGGTCTGGCGTTTTTCATAACTTGCGATTGGGTTTGAACCCACGAAGTTTTGCGAAGCAAAGGGTATCGCGGGTTCGGCGTAGCGCAGAGTATAAAAAGGAGCTTGCTCATTTTTGAAGCAAGCGGAGGATGCTTCAGCCGATCCCTCACCCCACCCAAGCATAAACGCTTTGAATACAAGGCGTTATGCTTTGGTATAATGTCCCAATGATAGAAGCAAGAGCTTTCATATCAGAACTCGGCTCAGCACGCGCCATTCTGGAAAAACTCAATGCGGAATATAAGGGCCGTTATCGAATTCACGATACTATATTTCAAAATAAAATAACCAAAAAACCACTTGACAACGAGTTCTTGAGACTACGACATGTACCTGAAAATATATGGAACGATAAGCCTTTTATTCTTGCTATCAAGAAAACGACACTACACGAAATCGGTAAAAAATCTGACGTGCCGACGAAATTACAGTCTGACACGCTAGGAAAAGCCGAGGATTATTACAATTCAAACTTGAGCAGTATCTATGAAGAGGCTTTCGAATTTTGGCGCGAAGGATGGCAGTATATTTTACCCAACGGCGATGTTGTTGATTTGGAGATAGTTGAGGGTAAATTTCCTACGATTGAACTGAAATCTGAGACGGACGCTGTAGCAGCCCTCTCATCGGGAGGTTTAAACTATCTAAGAATCGAATTATCGCCGGGCCTTCCGTTACAACAATCCTGAAGCTAGTAAAACGCTCCTGAAGCCTAAGGTATGATATGATTTGGCCAGAGTATTGGTACGGGTGTATAATCTGTATATATTGGCAAAAAACAGCTAAGGAGCGTGGAGCAATGTCATTTAAAAAAGCAGTTCTGATTAATATAGCCGATTCGCACCTTGATCAAGTGTACTGGAAAAAGATTGATGAATTAGTAGAGACAAGGGTGTCGATTGGGAGTGATGACCCACGTTTACTTGAGGAGCTAAAAGATGCGGATGTCTTGTTGTTAGGTTTTGGCGTAGCAATTGGCAAAGAGTTACTTGATGCTGCACCAAACCTAAAATTTATTAACATTTTAGCAACAGCTTACGGTAGTGTTGACCTTACCGCCGCCGCCGCGCGCAACATCCCTGTTTGTAATCTTGGCGGCTATAGTACGGAAGCCGTGGCTGAATTTACCATAGCCGCTATTTTACAGGAATTGCGTGGCCTTGCCGAGGGCGCTCAGCGGGCAAGCGCCGGCAACTACGACTTCACGGGCATAAAAGCGCGTGAGCTAAAAGATAGCAACTTTGGCGTCATTGGCTTAGGTAATATCGGGAACCGTGTAGCAGAGCTTGCCGCAGGCTTTGGTGCAAACGTCAGCTATTGGTCGCGGAGCCAAAAAGACACACCATTTTCATATCACGCAAACCTCAGTGATTTACTCGCACATAACGATATTATCTCAGTTAACGTCGCAGAAGCAGAGGACACAATCGGGCTACTCAATGCCAATAACCTTCCCCTTATCCCAAGTAGCGCTATACTAATTAGCACCGTCCCGGCAAGCGTCATTGATACTGATGCACTTGCAAAACGCCTGGAAAAAAATGATATGACGTTCATATTTGACCATCCTGATACAATGCCCTCAAAAGAGCTTGCCAAAATCAAAGACCTGCGGAGCGTAGTAGCATATCCAGCCATTGCGTTTATCACCGATGAGGCGCGCATTGCTAAGCAAAAGATATTTGTTGGTAATATGGTGGGCTATTTAAACGGCAACACCGAAAACCAAGTCAATTAGGCTTAACCGCCTTAACCATTCCTTTTCTCCAAAAAGTCATAAGGCTCAAATGATCCAAACTGCGTAACAGCCCGCGGAGCTTGTTGCATGGTTCGGTCGGTCTATGTATCTTGCCATACAGGAACTGGTACAATAGCGTCATGACATTAAAGCGCAAATTATATATCGTCAGCTTTGTTTTTGTAGTTATTGCTATCGTGAGTCAAGTTTTCGTAGAATCACCACTTTTTGAGAGCTTTTATCCTGAGAATGACTGGGATAGCCTTGGCTTAGCCCTCTGGATTACCATGATTGTCACATTGCCGTCTGTGGTAGTAGCGATAGGTTCATTTATCGCTGCCGCAATTATGAGCATGAGACAAAAATCTACAATCAAACGCTAAGTGGCCAGTGGGCAGTTTAACATCATACCCAGGACGGGTTGCTTACAGCCCCGGATAACTCACCGGTCGCCCGTTATCCATCTCGTTATACTCGTCGATATACTCAAGCTCCTCCATCCGCTCTTGGTAATACTCGCTTAACCTTTCGGCGAGCCGGACGAGCTTTTGATCCATCCGCCAATCTTCAATGGTACAGCTATTGCCAACGCATCCTAGTATCCCACAGCCTAAGTAATTCTGGTAGGCGCTCAGGATTCATCTTCGTAGCCAAAAGCTGTCAAATCAAGCCCTACGCCTTAAAACCAATCTGTTTTAGAAATTCCAATCAGGATGATAGTAGCAATCGCTGTTACCGCTAATGCATAGAACAACCCTATGGCGGTAAGAATGATTTTTATCGGATGAAACTGCGTGATTTTGTTGATTTTAGCTAATGCGAAGATGCACCCACCGGCCGCGACTAGTGAGGTGATAAAGATCAGATTACTAAAAATACCCAATGCGCCCGAATAGAAACCAAGGCCACTAGAAAAATATTGTGATAGAGAGGATCGGTCGGGTGCGCTAAAGCCGACCATCAGGGATACGATAAATGGCGTGAGAAATATCACTGTGATACGATATTTTATTGATAACCAAATCGTAAATATCGCGGCAAAGACGATAAAAAATGGCGCCAGCCCCAATGCAATCATACTGGACACACCGGTACTCTTAATAAAGAATAATATAATCGCGCACGGAATTGAAAGGATACCAACGATCGCTCCCAAGTTAATCATAAAATTTGGTTTTTGTATCTGATGCTGTTGATTATTCTGCATAGATAGAGTTTACCATAACACTATGGTCGCCGATTGCAGCAGGCATGTACGTTTTTCGCTAGGAATATGTACCCGATGATGTGATCAGTGGCAAATATCACCGTTCTAGTTCTTCTTTAAAACAAACCCGACATAGCCATATTCATCGCCGTACTTTTCATACAGCTCGATCTCTTTGCGACCTGACGTTATTGCTTGCTCCATAGAGTCATCGGCATCTATGGCTAAGCCTGCATGTTTTTCTTTCATAGGGCCATAATACTCGTCAAACCAATCGCTTGCTGGCAGCGTATAGGTGGCTATAATGCCGTAACCGTTCTTAGCAGCAACATCTACCGCTGCTTTAGCTGAAAGCATCGTAGGGTATCCTTCTGCCCAAAATTGCCTAGCTTCATTGGACGGCTTGTCGGTCAACCAACAGCATTCGGTTGCCACTAGCACACCACCATACTTAAGTAGACGCTTCCATGAGTCAATAGCGCGCTCCCAACCTAGTATGTACGCCGACCCCTCAGCCCATAGCACATCAAAGCTTTCGTCAGGATAGTCCAAAGCGTCCATTGATATATTACGAGTGGTTATGATTTCTCTTAGGCCAGCTGCGACTGCCGCACCCTGTAGTTCGTCAAGAAAAGGTTGAAAGGTATCAGTTGCGATGACCGTCAATCCTCTTTGCGCAAGCAATAGCGACGCCCGTCCTTGTCCGCAGCCGATATCAAGTGCCTTGCCGGTTGGATTGCCGGCAAGCTGGAGTAAGTGTTGCGTCGTATTATCCGAGCCGGGGGCTTGTCGTGGCAAGTCGGTGTGTATTTTCCAAAACGCTTCACTTACTGTCATAGTACCTAGTATACGCTCTCGACATGACTCATTCTTGCACCTGAAGCTTTAGCTGAAGGTGGAAGTATGGAGCGTGGCGGTTATTTGTGGTGGGCTAGAGCGATCCGAATGATGCCTCGTCCCGCAGGGCTTGCTGTATGGTTCGGTCGGTCGATTATATACAGCTGAATCTCTGACAATCTAGAGTTATTTGCTTTGAAGTATAATAGAGTGCATGGACGATAAAAGCAAAATTATTGAAACACTGAAAAACCATCTACAACATCTGGAGTCAGTCCATGCCATGTGGCTCGAAGGTTCGCTTGCAGAAAAAGATAATGACGAGTACTCGGATCTTGATATCTGGCTGAGCGTTGATGATAAAAGGCTCCGTAGTATATTTGATGACGTCGAGAAAGCGTTGGAGACTATCGCACAGATTGACTTCAAGTTCGAATTGAAGCCTAGCGGTGAGCTTGGCCATAATGTTTACCACCTTGCAGGAATGAGTGAGTTTCTAACTTTAGATATCAATACGCAAAAGTTCTCGCGGGATATCGTGCTAAGAGAAGAAATCGACTTATATGAAACCATTTTCGATAAAGCTGGACTAATTCGCACCATGCCGCGCGAATCAATTAACTTCAACAAAGCTGAGCAACTTGCAGAGTTGATAAAATTTATCGACTACACTGCCCTGAGCGTAAAAAAGAATGCTCTGCGCGGTAAAAAGATAGAATCCCGCGAATATTACAGAAACATCCTAGTGCGTGTCTCGGAGTATTTACGGAAAAAATCAGATATTTCTGAAAAAACAGATTTCGGCTTCAAACACTGCTATAAGGATATTCCAAAAGATGAAGTAATAAAACTCGAAGCATTCTATTTTGCTGACGTAGACGATGATACGATTGAATCGCTGAAGTCTTGGTTAAAGTCAATCTAGAAACGTCCTTAAATTTATCAGTTATCCAATTCAGCGCAGATCTGCTCCACGACTTGCTCTACGGACTGCGTCGCTATATCGATGAATGTTTCATTTTTGAGTGGTTCACGATTTTTTAGTTCGTTATTAATCTTCACCGCCTTCTCCCAATCGCGGTATCCGCTCGATCGGGATTCATCCAATACTCTACTTTTTAGTAAATTGTCATCTTCTAGGCGTAGCGTATATATTGCAAAATCATAATCCTTAAATAATTCAGGTAATTGAAAGATAAATTCATTATTTAAATCCGTAATGATAATGTTTATATAGCCATGTTTAACATAGTTTTTAGCGACAAGGACAAGATTCTCAAATGAGAGTGATTCTTCTTCGGTGTATGAAAGAGTTCTGTTGCCTGTGTTTTGGAATTCAGGAATCCACCCGAACTCAAATAGAGGGGTTCCGAACTTTTCATGCAGTGCTTTAGCGATAGTCGACTTACCTGACCCAGGCGCACCGGCAATAAATATAAAATCTTTCATTAGATTCATCATACCATTCTTATACATTCTGCAGATTATAGCGATTAGAGCGATCCGAATGATGTAGTAGCCCGCAAGGGCTTGTTGCATGGTTCGGTCGGTCAGGCAATGCTTCAGGCGCCTTGCTTGTATGTTATTATGAATATGATGAAAATATTTATATCAGACGTCGTTATCATAGAGGACAACAAGGTGTTGCTTGTGCAAGAAAAGAAGCAGATGGCCTACGGGCTATGGAATTTCCCGGGTGGCAAACTTGAACAGGGCGAAACACCCGAGCAG
>RZYF01000126.1 GCA_010014665.1 Candidatus Saccharimonadota bacterium
AAAAACAGCTAAAAAAATCAAAATTTCATACACGTGCTATTACGTCACAGTCATGGGTGCTTAGCTGTTGAAGTCAGTTTCATGATCGACTTAGCTACCTTATTGTTGGAGCGTACGTCAGTAAAAATCGACCTTTGATTTCTATTTGCTATGTTCCGGTGCTTTTTAATTGAACTACTGAGAGATGAACTTCATATCCGAGTTTTTTCAATTCAGATTGAAGATACTTTTTGCGTTTAGCTTCAATTTTTTCGTTCAAATAATCTGCACCAAGTTCTTTGTACTTCACATTATCGTTGAGGATGTGATAGACAGACTTCAGGATCGAATGTCCTATGGCTATTAAGGCTCTTTTTTTGCCTCGTCTCGCTGCCAATCGATGATACCTTGCCGAATAAAATGTGTTTTTGGTTCTTGTTGCAGCCCACGCTGCCTCTGTAATGGTTGCTTTAACTTGTTTGTTACCATGGGTTATCCGTCCACTTTTTTTTTACCAGCGCTCTCATTATTACCTGGTGCCATTCCTGCCCAGGATGCTAAATGCTTTTCTGAGGGGAAAACGCTCATATCCAAACCAATTTCAGCAACAAGGTCTTCCACCGTTTTGGTATTTAACCCCGGTACTTCCTTGAGCACTTCCAGCACATTATCATATTTGGATAATGCTTCTTTTATTAGTTGATTAAACGTTTCTATGGATGCTTGTGTATTAGCAATATTCTTTTGAATCATTTGCAACATCGTGATGGTGTGTTTTGTCATGCAACCGTTACATGCTTCATATAACTCTTCTTTGGTACATTGTAGTTTTTTGTGATAAACCTGGTCAATGTCTTGCATAGTGACATTTTTTCCCTCACAAAGAATGTTGATCAGCTTGGTAGCTACTACTCCGTTTGTATCACTTAATACACTCGATAGCTTTACGTTGGAATCCTCCAGAATACGAATAATCCGGTTTTTCTCCGATGCGACTTGCTGTATCATTTTTTTCCGGTAACGTGTTAAATCCCGCAATTCCCGTTGCTCTTTTGGCGGTATATAGCTCGGCTTCAATAAGCCTGCTAATAGCAGTTTGCAAATCCACTTACTGTCTTTTTTGTCCGTTTTGTGACCAGGCACATACTTGATGTGTCGGGCATTCACTATCCAGACTTTAATACCAGATGGCTCCAGTATGTGGTAAACAGGTTTCCAATAAACGCCTGTACTTTCCATGGCAACGTGGGTAATCTCTCGTTCCAATAACCATTCTTTCAATTCTGTCAAAGAACTTGTGAAAGTCGCAAACTCTCGTGTTTCTTGTTTCAGCCCTTCACCATCTATGGTGGCTACGAGCATTTTCTTGTGAACATCAATACCGCAACCCCGCGATACTACCTGTTCAAATTGAACTTGTGTTGTTTCCATAGTTTTTTAATTTTGCTCGATGCAAAATTAAAAAACACTTCCCTTTTCATGCTCTTGGGTGTCGAAGACGTCATGGAGGTTTCAT
>RZYF01000127.1 GCA_010014665.1 Candidatus Saccharimonadota bacterium
CGGCAAAGCTTCTCTTGCATCAAATCTGGGCGTTACCACTCAAGAGGCGGAGGTGCTGCTCAGCGGGTTCTTGTCGCTCTACCCTGCCCTGCGTGATGGTATCAAACACGGAATCAACACAGGCCTTCACAAGGGTTATATTCAAACGATCTCAGGCCTACGAATCCATCTAGATCCTGAAGTATCTCAATCCGGTCGTGAGCGGATGTGCAGAAACTATCCCATACAAGGAAGCGCTGCTGTCGCGTTTAAACACGCAGGAAACCAGTTGCGCCTAGCATACCCTGCATACCAAGCCCGCCTGCTGATCCCGCTACACGACTCGTACATATTTGAGGCACCCTTAGACGTGCTTGAGGATGTGGCCCAGATTACCTCAGAGATAATGTGCAACTCCGTTCAACATTTCTTCCCGAAGCTTGAGCCGAAAACCGAGATTAACATTTTACACCCGGAGCGTTGGAACAAAGATGGAGATATTGGAGTCATTGACCGCTGGATTATAGAAGGCAAATACTAGTGGGTGTTCAAAACCCCTTGGCGCCCAAGGGGTTTTTCGACGCGTCGAAATAATACTACAAGCCCTTGATTTTACTGACGAGGCCATCAAGGCTACTTTTTATTGAACGCATTGCTTGCAACTGGATGTCATTCAACTCAAGCGCTTCACTCTTCTCGATTAGGGCCTGCATTTGCTCAGCCATCCCCTCAATCTTCTTGGCGACTAAATCCTTCCCTTTCGCACGGGCTCGCTTAGTATTGTTCTTTTTAGCTTCAACCTGCTCCTTGTAGGCGTCACACATGCGCCGTTGTTCTTCTTTATTTTTACATACTGCTATTTTCTTTAACCGGCGTAGTGCATAGTCTTTACTACCCACAATCTCCGTTCTAAAATTCTCTGGTAGGTCTTGCAGGCTAAGAATTTCACTCACCAGCGATTGGGACTTGCCTATAGCAGAGGCTAGCGCTCCTCGATCTTTTGGATACGTCTCTTCTAGTGCTTTTAATGCGTTAGACGTCTCCATTGGAGTCAGATCATCTCGAATCAGATTCTCGATCAGAGCGAGTTTTTTAGGATCTCCGTCTGTAAACCAAGCAGCTATGCTTTCTTTTTTCAGATCTTTACATGCCCGGAACCTTCTCTCTCCCGATACGATGATCACACTACCGTCATTACTCTCCTTGACCAGTATTGGCTGGAGCAGGCCATGATCTTTTATTGAATTCTTTAAAGCCTCCAACGCCGATACATCAAAGCCCTTTCTCGGCTGATCAGGATTCTCGCTCAGCTCAGACAATGGCACGTCGTACATCTTCCCATTTTCGTATTCCATAGTAGCTCCTTGTTGTTTTGAAATTCTTTATGCCTTTTAGCTCGCTGTAATCAACAAGAAATCGCTCAAATATAACTATCTTTTCTATTTTCGACAATAAAAAAACTAAAAATCTCAGTGCCACGTACACAATATTTAGTATAATT
>RZYF01000031.1 GCA_010014665.1 Candidatus Saccharimonadota bacterium
TAACTGGCATACCCCACAAGAAGTTTATGACTGGCTTGTGCAAAACCCTGGAAAACAGTTAGACTTAGGTCAGGTTGCGTTTGGTTCTAGAATTTAGGCATTTTATCGTACAGCAACAGTTGTGAGATAATGAGGAGAGTAGTATCATCAACTGAGACTGAGATACTCTTTAAATTTATAGGTATAAAGCAATATGTTGGACGCAAATAAGGATTTTGAAGACCGCAACCTCACCGTTAGTGAAGAGGCTATTGAAAAGGCGATCAACTATTTGAAGTTTCACGACCCGTCAAACGCCAACCGCGATTACGCAACTGGATTATTGAAAAGTATGCAAGTTGCCGCCAATACAATGGCAGATGCATCAGCCCTTAATTTCGAAGATTTCGTCGACCGCTACAATCAGTCATTGAAAAACAAAGAAAACTAGAACGGCAGCACGTCGGAAGATTTAATCCCGAGGGCTTTGATAACTTTTTCGAGCATTTTAAGTGACGGTACAGCCTCGCCACGCTCTAATTTTGCATAGTAATTCGTGTTCGTCCCAGCGCGCTTCGCAACCTCAGCCTGAGTCAAATTAGTGTGCTGGCGCGCTAGCTGAAGTTGACGACTGATGTGACTGGCTAGTTTGCTTGGCATATATGTTAATTATAGAACAAATATAGTGAATACGGTATATGCCCTTGACCGCGAAGCATACTAGTAGTATTATTCCCTACATGGGAACACATAAAGGAGTAGGCACCAAAACTAATGAGAATAGTAAACAAAAAAGCGATCGATGACTTTAAGCGTTCCCACGCCGATGCAGTCAAAGCACTTGATGCATGGGTTTCTGACGTCGAAGGTGCACAATGGTCGACGCCAAACCAGCTGAAAGAGCGGTATCCAAGGGCTAGCATATTAAAGGCAGGACATGCCGTCTTTGATATAGTCGGCAACAAGTATAGATTGTGGGTCCAGATTACCTACAAGAATGATGTGCTCTATGTGAAAAGAATAGGTACGCATAAAGAATATGACGGATGGGAAATAAGGTAGGAATTATGAATATCAAACCGATTAGAAGTACTGGCGACTACGAAGAAGCGTTACGTGCGCTCGAGCTTCTAGTTGCCGCAGACCCAGATCCCGATTCTGAAGATGGGGATCGTCTTAATGTACTCACTACGTTGATTGAAAGTTACGAGAATGATCACTACCCATCAACGCTACCAAGCCCAATCGAAGCAATTAAATTTAGAATGGAACAAGCCAATTTGTCACCGATAGACCTCGTTCCATTTATCGGAAGTCGAAGTAAAGTATCGGAAATTTTATCTGGAAAACGCTCCCTCAGCCTAGAGATGATTCGTGCGCTCGAACTCGGACTCGGTATTCCCGCAAAGGTACTGATTCAAAAACCTGAAGCTGGCGGTCAATACCAAACCTGGAGCGACACTCTAGTTAAGGCTATGGATAAACTCGGCTACTTCGGCACTTCATCTTATGATGGTAAAAACAAAGAGCCCTTGCTTTCAAAGTTCTTCGGGGGCGCAACTAACCCAACTCTCCAGTTTGCGTGGAGGAAAACCGATCAAAGAATCTCGCCGAGAACCGACGAACATGCCCTAACGGCCTGGGCTACGTACATAGAGTACAAAGCATCATCTGTTATCACTAAAGATTACAAAGACGGTACAATCACCCTTGACTACATGAAAGAGGTATTGAAACTAAGTGTCCACGATGATGGACCTCTGCGTGCGCAAAAAATGCTAAAAGATGATGGCATCGTCTTGGTAGTTGCAGCTCATCTACCCAAAACCCGTGTAGACGGTGTCACAATACTAAAAGATAAAAATCGACCAATAATTGGGCTAAGCCTGCGCTTTGATCGAATAGATAACTTTTGGTTCACTCTTCTGCATGAACTTGCTCACATATCTCGACATTTAAATAATGACTCCGTGTTCTTCGATGAGCTTGAAGATGGCCTCGGAATAGACATTAACGAGATTGAATCAGAAGCAGATTCATTAGCTCAGGAGGCTATTATCCCTTCTGCAAAATGGGAGATAAGTCCAGCAAAAATCATACCTTCCCCGATGGCCGCCCAAAGTCTTGCTAATGAACTTGGCATACACGTTGCAGTAATTGCCGGATATATTCGTTACAAACATCAAAACTATTTCTACCTAAAGAAAATAGTCAGTGATACAAATACTGGTGTTCGCCACCTTTTTAACGGGCAGTTCGCATAAGGAGCCAACCATGGTTGTTATAAAAAACTACGTACCAGTACTAAGATGGAAGAAGGCAGAGAGAGATGCATTGGCAAAACTCGATCCCAAAGTAAGAGAGAATATTACGCCGCTCTTTGAGTTGATAATGCCCGCACCAAAACGAGATAAGGGCGACTACAACAAGATTCTTAGTGATTCTAGAACCGTGCTACAAATTAACCTTCCTAGCACAATCGAAGCATTGAACAAGTGTTGCCCGATAGATAGTACGGCATTCGTAGATGTCCACTTAATTGATGGTGAGCTTCGATCTGCAACGTTAAAACAAGTACTAGATGATGCACTTGAATCATCTAGTACGACATTGATACCGGTAACTCATATCATTCCAGTACTTAGCACCGACGCGGACATGGCGACACGAAAGGTTGCTGTTGACTACGCAGTTACTAGTGACAACGGATTATGCATTCGAATTGATCGATACAGTCTAGACGATGAAAATCTAGACCAAGTAGTCACCGCCTTTGTGGCGCATAACAAACTTGATATTTCAAAAACAGACCTATTAATTGATCTAGGTGTTATTGACGAGAATGACGATAGTAATAAGGTTGCGGAACAACTCGAAAGATTGCCTTCAATTGACAGATGGAGGACGGTAATCCTATCAGGCGGTGCATTTCCTAGGGATCTATCCGAATTCGAGAAACACTCTCATAATCAAGTTACGAGGCACGACTGGCGTATATGGAATGAGTTGCGACACAATTCAAAGCTTTCAAGGTTTCCGTATTACTCAGACTATGCCATACAGCACCCAATTTTCTATGGACAGATAGCAGCAACTAATACTAGCGCGAGTGTTCGTTACGCAGATGACAGCCAGTGGGAGGTAAGTCGCGGCGAAGGCTTGCGTAATAAAGATGGTGCAGGTCATCAACAATATCCCGCACTGGCACAGCTAATTGTCGGCCAAAAATACTTCAAGGGTGAAAGTTTTAGCGCTGGTGATAAATATATCTCTGAAAGAGCGGCCGACAGTAGTAAGACGGGTAATCCGACAACCTGGCTTAAGGCGGGCCTCAATCACCATTTAACTCTAACTACTAAGCAACTCGCCACATCGGACGAGACCGAAGAGACTGGCGAACAATAAAGGATAGCTCCTCTACGTCTAGCACGCTAGTGAGACGATCATAGATAACGGCTTTTGGTTTTGAACGTACGCCGACATCCTGATGCTTATCCTCGAGTATACGGAGGGCTTCCTCCCTCCAAAGCAAACGTGCGATAGTGTCTTTGTCTTTGTTAGTGTTGGCTCTGGCATCTCGGATAACACTAAATATGATAGATCCGTTACTGTTGGTTTTTGCGATAGTAACACCCCACCAGTCAGGAATCATTTCGAGTGCTTCATAGATATGAGCAAAGCCGACAACTAGGGTCACTTTATCGAATACGGCATTGTAGCCGCGGATTTGTCCAGGCAGGCGCTGAAGGGTATCGCGATCGCTCTTTATTTCATAGCAATCCATGATTCCGTTAATAACTGCAACATCAGCACGTACTGAGCCATAGTTGATTCCAAGCTCTTCTATAATCTTATGTTCGGGATCATCTTTATAGGCAGCCTCTAAGCTACGAACTAACGCTTGGCGTATTTCGTGATCTTTTGTATCGAAATGTGGTGTTTGTGTTTTACGGTTATGCATATTGCATTCTCTATAGTGCTTCTGCTTATCCCCCATACATTAATATTACCATACTGCTTAACCATGGATATTTTTTAGGCTAACATGGCGTCGCAAATTATCAAGTATCTCCCGCAAGAACTAGCTCTTTGTCGAATATCAAGCTTCTATAAACAATCAACGCATTTGTGCGCCACCAATACTCAAAATTTTATCCTTTGTGGGATTATAGATGGCTAAGATTTTACGAGATGATGATTTATTGATGTCAGTAACCGTTTTTAGAGCCCCAACCTCAGTTTTATCTCGAACGTTTATATCTAAATAGTATCTCTCATCCTTCGGGTTAAACCACACCCCAAGGTATCGGCCACGCTTAAGCAATTCGGCACTATTCTTGAGTACGAACTTTTCCAGTTCTGCGCTTAGCTGACTCTCGACAACCAGCAAGGTGCGGTCTAGAAGCAATGGAAAGTACCAATAATCGCCACCAACTTCTTTCGAATGGGATAAGTTTTCTCCCAATAACCTTAGCGTCGTCCCACCATTTTTTATGATCTCACCGACATCAAAGGCAACCATAGTTTTTCAATTCCCAAGTCCGAATATGTAAGATATATTTTTTCATACCATGAGCCTCAACTTTAATAGTCCCCGAATGCTAGTGGACCTACGGTTTTTGCATGTATGGTCTTATTCTTTTCAAGCCTCAGATAGGCATCGCCACCAGTTCCTTGAACGTCACTTGCAGCCAGCCCCTCAACCTTCACGAATATTTTGATTCGAGGTGGAATCTCAGGGATACTGATCGACATAGTATTTTTGTCAACAGCAAGAATACCCTTGCCAGATTGCTGAACACTAATCTCGGTTACATTCATCGGAAGTTGAAAGGTGGTATCGTAGTAATGCTTTTTTAATGATTTGTTCTCAATGATGTAAACCCATGAGTTTTTGTAATTAAAGACCCCCGACCCATCGTTAAACCTTGGAACATAGCGTGCGCGGATACACACACCTCTGTTAAGGCACATGGAAACACCCGTCACTATAGCTACTATTATCCCGATAAGTAGCATTGCCACCAAAAGCTCAAGTGCTATATCAAGAATATGCTTATGGACTATCCAACTTGAGTATAAGTATTGCACAAGGAAACCAACGCTAAAAACAACTAGCGCAGAACGGTAAAATATCCGATTACGAAAGTTCTTAACCTCCCTTTGCCAGCTAATCCCTTCGGCGGCTAGCACATCAAAATCTTCAATTCGCGGCATAACAGTAAGAACAAAGCTAGCTATCGCCCCTAGAAGAAGCCCAACGTCATTCAAGTTCAATGTCGATCTCTTTCATTATGCGGTCAGTTTCTAGGAGGATTTTGATGATTTTTTGGTAGTGGTCGAGGTCGTCGTTGCTGAGTGTGCGGCCTTTGCGATCTTTGAGCCATTTTTGGGCGGGTTGATAGCCGCCGATATAGAAGTTCCATGCTGTTTCTGGCACGTTGCCAAAGTATTGCTTGTCATTGATATACACCCAACCCTCAACATTAGTTACTTTGCCGTCGACCTTTTCGGTAAGGTAGGGTTTGAACTCAATTTTCTCGACAATGTTACTTCCTGCTTCTGGGAATGTCGTTTCGTAATCGACCGGTGCCTTCATGAGATGAAGTTGGCGTAACTCACGACCGAGCGGCACAAGGCGATCAAATTCTGCTTGAGTTGGGATGCGTACGCGCGGGAAATCTGACTTCAAAAACTCTTTAAATTCAGTTCGATACGATGGGCTATGCAGTGCTGCATAAATATAGTCAAATACATCCTCTGGCTCAAAGCTTAAGGTCAATTTTCCGGTCAACTCCTTCATGCCATCATCATTGAAATTTGAAGTCTTAGTTCCGTCTGCGTGATACAAATACAATGGATACAAATAACCACGCTCTTTAGTGCGATTCGAAACCCTCGAATCATCGGCCGCATATTGAGTAATACTGACATGCTCCCACGAATCAATAGCACTTTGTCTACATAAGGCTAACGCAACATTCTCTTTATCAATAATACTGTCCATGACTTTGTGCACAGGACGCCAGACAAGTTTATCCTCATAAAATATCCAACGATCATCAAATGGGCGATATGAAATACGTTTAACAAACTTACTTAAGTCGGCGTGAGATTGTAGGTTCTTCCAGCCAGCTTTAATATCCCAGCCCATCTTCATCTTTACATTAAATTTCTGGTATAAATCTTCAACATCCGGCTTTGACGCCTGGAACTTGGCGAATCTTGATAGCAACTTCTCCTTGTTGTCAGAAATAACAAAACTATCGTGGGCGGTTGTTATGCCAACTCCGTTAATGATAAATAGGTCGTTGATCGATACGAAATTATTATAAATACTTTTATCGGCTTTTGCGCCTTTGAAGTAGAACATTCTTTTATCGAGAGTTACCTCAGCCCAAGTGATTGGGTCTTCGTTCAGAATTGCAAATTTATGCTTGCGAGTACCGAATATGTCGGCTCGATACACCTTCCCAAGCTCATCCTTTTGTTTCGAGTTTGTTTTGACCGCTAAAATAATGCCGACACCTTGCATAATATCAAAGACATTTTCGTCCTTCCCCCCACCTGGGGCCACTTCGTATTTTTTAGTACTTCCATGTAAATCCAGTACATATATCTTATCGAAGGTCTTAGTAAGGTGCCAACGCATTCCCCTAAAAGTTGGGTTATCCAGATAGCCATTATTTGTAATCATGGCAACGACGCCACCACCATTTTTTTCAACCATATTTTCTGCAAACGCAATGAATTTCACGTAGTCGTCGTTGAGCCACTTCGGATTTCGCTCTTGTAACTTTTGCTGACCACCGGGTTCAACTTTGTACTTGTTTATGAGACTATTCGCGTACGGTGTATTATTGGAGCTCTCGCCGCTGTATGGTGGATTCCCCATGACAATCATGATAGGGCGTTCACTCTTGATCTCTGCAGCATGTTGGCTTTCTTCGCTGACGGCCTGGGCGAGGCCAAAGCTAAATAGGTCTTGCTGACGCGGCACGCCTTCTTCGAGCGTGTTTGTAAGGTAGACACCCAACCGGTCTGGCAAGTTTTCGACACCGGTTTCTTTGAGTGTCATGCCTAACTTTAGGTGGGCGATGGTGTACGGTGCCATCATAAGTTCAAAGCCATGTAAACGGTGGATGAGGTTGTCAGCGACATAGCTTGGCCAGCGGCCTTCTTGACCTTTGAACTGCTCGTGAATGAATTTGATCGTTTCGTTTAAGAA
>RZYF01000128.1 GCA_010014665.1 Candidatus Saccharimonadota bacterium
AGGAGCAGAAACCATATAAATGGTATGACAATGGAAAATATTCTCATGAGCAGTGACTTCAGCGTCTCCGTGTTCAATTTTCACAGCATATGCATTACAAATGGTTTCACCAAAAACATTTTCGTTAATGAGCACCTCAGAGTTATCCGTAGTTGCAGGGTCAACACCTACATGAATTCCGATGTAGTTGTTATCGAAATAGTTATCGGGAATAATTTCCACCTCAGGCGCGTTTCCGCCGCCATTATGGATGTGGATTGCTGCTTCAGTGGCAGTTGTAGCAGTTTCAGTACCTGAGCCAAAGCCTGAGAAAGTACAAGCCTGAACAGCTACTTCAGCGCCATTGGTAATAACCAGTGCTCTTTCACCGGAGCCTGTAGCAGCATGACCGGTAAAAGTACATCCTGAGATTGTGGCTTCGGTGCCTTGCATGGCAATTACGGCGCCGTTTTCATTTGCTCCGGAGAAGTCGAAAGTAAGGTTAGTAATCTCCACTTCCGTGTTATAATCTACGGTGATGAGCGCACCTGGGGTAGAGCAGAGCGGAGTAATCACCGGGTTGACGCCGGTTTCGGCGATAATGGTTACGCGCTTATCGATTGTAACCGCCGGCTGGTTGAAATTTCCGGTGATAAGTATTGTACCCTCGTCAGCCACAGCATTCAGCGCTGCATTGAGATTCGGGTAAGCAGCTGTTGGTACGGATACCGTACTGAGCAACAGGTTGCCTATAAGGTTTTCATTATCGTAGAAAGGTTCGAATACCACGTAATCGGAAACCTCATCACCTGCGCCGGAAGAATTTGCAGTAGCGTGTTGAGGGCCGGTTTCGTCGCCCCAGTAGTTGAGTTGTGCCTGGAGTTGGAAGCCGTTGGTGGGGGTTCCTTCGACATTAGCACCGAAATTGGTGTTGCCGGAGATGATATTCTCATGAGCAGCGACATTACTTGTTACATCGTACTGTGGATTTGCACCACCGTGATATGCTTCTGTCAGGTCTGTGATAATTCCGGACATGCCATTATTAAGAAATGAATTGCCTGTAATTGTCAGGTCTTTGTTAAATGGACCAATATAGAGACCATGTTTTTCATTGTCTTCAATGATATTGTTGGAAATGATCATATTCTGAGGACCTCTTGCTGTGGGAGATGCTTTATCCGATCCCATTCGAATTAGAAGAATACCGTTACCATATTTTAAATCTGTACTGCTAGTGCCCCCATTTATACTTGCATTATCATATATGTGATTTTCAGTAATAATAAGGTTATCAACACCACCGGCAATTTCGATACCACTACGGTGAGAGCCACAGATATCGTTATGCTCAATAACAGTATTTGTGTAGTCAGCATTTTGAGTAGAGTTATACGCTTCAGCAGCACCCCAAATGAAAATGTTATTACCATTTCCAAGGGCATCGATAATTTTATTATCAGCAATAGTGGAATTTGTGAGTCCTTGGTAAT
>RZYF01000129.1 GCA_010014665.1 Candidatus Saccharimonadota bacterium
CCGTTATGAGCAATTAAATTAAAATAGCGGTTAAAATGATGGCTGACCACCAAAAGTCGTGTATGTGAAAGCAAAAAACGACATAAAAAAACAGAGTAGCCGAGTCATGCTGAAAATCGAAAGAGTAAGTTAACATTAAAACAGACGAAAAATGAAAAAACTCTTTTTTGCTTTGCCAATTACATTGGTTATTACATTATCCCTTATTTATTCTTGTAATAAGGTGAAAGATGAAAGCGTTAATGAAATAACTGAGGTAAAAAACACTGACAATCTCAACTTTTTCGGATACAATTACAAACCCTATCAAGAGAATATTTCATCCAGAGATATTGTAATTATAAGGGTAAAACTTTGGAGAAAAAGTGAAGATTGTCTAAGAAAACTTGGAGTTTGTAAAGTTCAATTTTTCCCGCCAGATAAAAGTATAAATATAAATGATATCGGGCGTGAAATTGAAATTCCAATTACAAGCAGTTTTGATGGTGGAATCCTTAATATTTACTTTGCCGAAAATGTTTCAGGATACACTCCAGAAGACCTAAAACTATATGTTGATGGAGATATCTTTATTGAGGATAGTAATGAGATATTTGAATCAACGTATAAAGTTCCCGATGGGATTTATATGTATGATTCAACTATTGGTGACTTCGGTGGGTACTCAATTACTATTATTAAAAAAGTTGATTAGTTAAATTGGAGGGTGATAGTCTCTAAAAGAGAGGCTATCCCCTTTTAAAATTAAAAACAATGAGAAAGCAAACTTTTTTTACAATGATATGTTTAATCTCCGTTTTTGGATTGAAAGCCGGAACAAATATCTTCTTTGATATAAATCTGTCATGGTCTGGAAATCTACAAACAATTAAAGGCGCACAACATTTGGATACAGATTCTGTACCAATCATAAATATTAACCTCCAGGTATTTAAAGAATTATTATCTAATTCTAGTACAGAATATCATTTGGTTGTGTTATTTGCTGAATGGTGCAAACCCTGTACTGAAAGCATACCGATTATAGATAGTATTTCATCAGAATTTCAAAACATAATCTGTTACTATGTTTATCCAGATACTGAAAAGAACGTTAAATTTCTGAATAAGTATCTTCATAATCAATCCATAATTACAAAAGCTTATATTCTTGACAATACCTATAAAGGCAATGTAAAGAGAAGATTTATTACTTTTAAAGAACAGATTTGTACCGATTGTAAGAATAATGTTGGATTTCCAACTATTATTTTAATGGATAAAAATATGAAAATTCTTTACAGGGCAACTGGAGATATTAAAGGGCTCAGAGATTATTTAATTAAATTAAATGCTCATAACAAAAGCTAAATGCAAGCGGGCAGATAGTGCTGATTTGAAATATATTACACTCATTAAGCGTGGTTGTTTATTGAATGTTTATTGCTTTGAAATGCCCGCCTGCACTTAGCTTCGGCCGTT
>RZYF01000032.1 GCA_010014665.1 Candidatus Saccharimonadota bacterium
AACAGCAAAAAACGCCGAAGCCACTAGCTGTGCGATTACTAGGTCGATGTCAAAAGTAGTTGCAAACACAGTCAGTTCCACGTTCGACAAATATGTGAACTCCAGAGATCTTAGCACGAGATGTATCAATCCGAGATTAAGCAGATAGTTCAACCCCATGAATATAGTAAACCGCACTATTTCGTCTTGAGTTTTGTTTTTGCCAGTTTTGGTGCTAAAAACCCAATGTTTGTCGAGCAAGAAAAATACGATATAGAAGAAAGCACTTGCTATCGCTACCGCCACGATCTTTTTAAGTCCAAAAACCTCGTGGAGGACGATCGAGCCGACAATCGTTCCCCAAAAAAGCACGTTGCCACTCAATTGCAATTTCACAAACTGAATAGCATTTCTCGAGAGTGACTTTTTTTGTTTTGCCTTCATGTACAAAAATAGTATACCTGTTCTGCTTATGTTTTACCATATACCCTAATATAGGAATCAGAGGTGTAAGGTGATAAAATAAAGCGCATGAAAACCCCTAAAGTCGCAATCGTAGTTTTGAACTTCAAGGGTTGGCAAGATACTCTCGTCTGCATCGAATCTTTACGAAAACAAAGTTATTCGGCATATCATATCGTACTGATTGAGAATGGTTCCCACGATGGGTCTGCTAAAAAACTTGCAAAACTCAAAGGCTCTGACTTAACCTATATAGAAGAATCCGTGAATCATGGCTTCACTGGAGGGGTCAATATTGGCATCCAATGGGCCATCGACCACGACTACGACGCCGTAGCCCTCTTCAACAACGATGCAAAAGCTACCCCAGATTGGCTCGAGAATCTTGTCAAAGCTCAGCAAAAAACTGGCACGTCGATCGTCACAGGTTTACTGCTATCCGAAGATAATTCCAGGATTGACGATGCAGGAGATTTGTACTCAACCTGGGGTCTCCCCATGCTCCGAGCCGAAAACCTGTCACCAAGCAAAGCCCCTGAATCAGGTTTTATTTTTGGTGCGACAGGTGGCGCAACTTTATATACCATAGACCTTTTTAAAGAAATTGGTCTTTTTGACAACACTTTTTTCGCCTACAACGAGGATGTTGATATCAGTTGGCGCGCGCAGCTTACCGGTCATACCGTCTACTATGAAAAATCCGCGGTTGGGTTTCATAAACACAGTGCTACGAGCAAGAAAATCCCGGGCTTTACGGCTATGCAAGTATGCAAGAACCTGCCTATTGTACTGATTAAGAACGTTCCTTTCCCCATGATTATCCCTATGGGTATTAAATTCTTTTTTATCTATTGGGCATTTGTTTTTCACAAAATTATCCACGGTGCGGCTGGTCCTGCCCTCAAGGGAGTATGGAAAAGCCTAACCCTATGGCCTCATGCTCTTCGAGAACGACGACGAATCCAGAAGACAAAGACGGTGAGTAACCAATACATTCGTTCCATCCTCCACAAGGGTATGCCCCTCAGAAGTATTCGCCGCATGCAACATTTTATTCGGCATCCGTTCAGCCGTGGCACGGAGTTCGACTACTAAACCATGAAACGAAACCCCCACTTTGTCTTACGTGTTTTTCTTCTCCTCGGAGATGTGTTTGTCATAATATTATCCTTCGGCTTGGCGTATTTTTACCGTACACACTACGACATAAGACCGTATGTATTGGGTTCCGACACCGCAGAGTTTATCATAACCAGTATATCGCTCTTACCTATCTGGATAATCTTGCTTTTCGTCTCAGGCGTCTACGACCGATCAATCTATCCTTACCGTCCAAAGTTATACTGGCGACTTCTAGTTGTGTCAGCGATCGGTATGATGAGCATTATCGCGTTTTCATACTTCACTGAAGAATCAATCTTTCCTGCTCGACTCATCGCTGTTTATGCTTTTTTACTTTGTTTCGTCCTGCTCGTCATAGAACGAGAGATTATTTCGACTGTACGGCGTCTCCTGCTACGGCGTGGTGTGGGTATGCTCCAAACTATCGTCATAGGTAACAGTGACAACACTCGATTTATCGTGGAGCACTTCAACGAAAACCCCGAATCTGGTTACAAAGTAGTCGGCGTCATATCTGAGCCGGAATTTATCCCAATCTCTGCAAAGTCCCTCAGATATCGATCTCTTAGCGACGCTATGAAAACAATAAAGGCTGACATGGTCATCCAAACTGACGAAATTCGAACTGAAAAAATTTACTTCGATACGGTCGATCATCATATGTCCTATATGTACATACCAAGTCAAAAAGTTTTATTATCCCACACGGGAGAAATGCAAATCATGGGAGCTCAGCCTATCATAAGCGTACGTACGACACCACTCATGGGCTGGTCACGGGTCGCAAAACGAACTTCTGACATTGTTCTCGGTTCTCTGCTTCTCGTCGCTGCTCTGACTATCATGGTTGTGGTCGCTATCATCATAAAATTAAGCGAACCAAAGGCAAACATCCTATACAAAACAGTTCGACTTTCTCGATTTGGGAAGGAGGTAAAAATCTTCAAGTTTCGCTCCCTCAAAAATAAATACAACAAAATGTCACCTGAAGAAGCATTTGAAAAAATGGGTAAGCCAAAACTATCTAAACTGTACCGAGCGAACGGTGACCAGCTCGATAACGACCCTCGCATCAGTACTATCGGACGGTTTATTCGTACAACTTCACTCGATGAGTTGCCTCAGCTATTGAACGTAGTAAAAGGAGATATCAGCCTAGTTGGTCCACGCGCCCTCGTACCAGAAGAATTGAACCGTTACCACAACAAAAACCTTATTTTGTCGGTAAAATCTGGCTTAACGGGTCTGGCTCAGGTTTCGGGGCGACGCAGTATCAGCTTCGAGGAACGGCGCTCTCTCGATATCTATTACATACAGAATTGGTCGCTTTCTCTTGATATGCAGATCCTCCTAAAAACAGTTGCAACGGTGATATTAAGACGAGGTGCCCGCTAAATGCAACAATCGCTTGACGAGTACAAAATTGCCATAGTCTGCGACTGGCTCACTAATGTCGGCGGTGCAGAACGAGTAGTTAAAAGCCTCCATGAAATCTTCCCCGATGCCCCTATCTACACCTCACAATATGTTCCCGAGAGAATTGATTGGTTCAACGAGGCTGTTGTTCGAACTGGCTGGCTAAACCGCTTCCCAAAAAACATGCACAAATTTTTCCCCGTACTACGCGGTATATATTTTTCTCACCTCAATCTTCGTGACTACGATATCGTAATCTCAAGCACCGGAGCTGAAGCAAAAGCCGTAAAAACACGTCCCGATGCGCTCCACGTCAGCTACATGCACGCTCCAACACAGTACTATTGGTCACTCTACGATCAATACCTAGAGCACCCTGGTTTTGGCAAACTCGATCCACTTGCCCGAATCGCACTTCGTCTTCTCGTTCGCCCTTTACGTTTTTTTGACAAACGATTCGCCCAGCGACCTGATGCAATTATCGCGAACTCGACGTACATACAAAATGAGATCCTCATGTACTACGAGAGACAATCGACCGTTATATTTCCACCAGTACAAACGGATAAATTCTCAGACGACACTACGAGGTCACGTCATGGCTTTGTAACTACGAGCCGACAAGTCCCTTGGAAGCGTCTCGATCTAGCCATTTCTGCCTGTATGAAAACCGGTGATAGCCTCGTTATTGTTGGTGATGGTTCAGAACATGACAGACTGGTTGAACAGGCAAAAGATAGCCCCAATATCACTTTCTTACCCACTCAAGACTTGAAAGGTCTCAAAAAGATTCTCACTCAGTCAGAGGGATTCATCTTCCCGAGTCTCGAGCCATTTGGTATTGCTCCAGTTGAAGCGTTATCTGCCGGAACGCCAGTCATTGCCTATGGCGAAGGCGGTGCGCTCGACTATATAGATGATGGGGTTAATGGCCTGTTATTCTCAGAACAAACCACCGATTCTCTCACCGATGCTCTTACACGCTTTCGATCTACTTCCTTTGACGAAAAAGTCGTTAAACAATCAGCCGAAGATTTTTCAGACGAACTGTTCAAAGAAAAGATTATCGCATACATAACAAGCCAGGTTAAAGAAAAGCATGCAAAGCGCTAGAAGCTGGCTTGGTCTTCAGAACATACGCTTGTCGCTAGCCGACTGGTCGTTACTTCCTGTTCCAGTCCTATTGTTTTTCAGTTATCATCCGGTTATCCCTGTCGCACAGGGTGTATATCGGACTAACTACGAATTTAGCATCTTAGAATTGTATTTGGTGCTGTTCGTATTTCTAAATCTTGCTCTCATTTGGCAAGCACGGAGAAAAATACTCGTCAATATGGGTGCACGGCTCGCGACCGTATTTGGACTCTATAGTACGCTCAGTATCTTGTGGTCACCCGATGTTTTGCGAGCAATAGTCACCAGTGGACTTATATGGATACTTATCTTCACTTTTTACAGTCTTCTTGCAAACAAAAACCTTCCAAAGCTCGTTGAATCGCTCGTGCGAATCTTCATCGTCGCGTCCGTTTTCGTATCCTTTTTTGCATTTTATCAGATGGCTGCCGCAAGTATTCCCGCCCTGTCTGACTCGGCTTTTCTCTGTGCCGGCTGTCAAGCGAATCAATTTGGTTTCGCAAGACCGAACGGTTTCGCTATCGAACCACAATTTTTGGGAAGCCTACTTATGGCTCCTATACTTCTTCTTGTCCACTTTACTATCGTCAAGAAACAGTCTTTGCTAACCTATGTAGTACTCGGCATTTTGCTCACGGCTTTCTTTCTGACGCTGTCTCGAGGGGCTATTTTTAGCCTAGCCCTTGGCGTTGTCATACTTGCGCTTGTTTATCGTTCACGCTTCAAGCACATTTTTGCATCCTTAGGCGTTATCTTCGCCAGTTTCGTTATCGCATTAGTTATTCAGGGAACCGCTGCTCAGTTCAACCCTACTACTTCTGTCACTTTTAGCCAAGCGATAGCTGTAAGTATCCATCAGCTTAGTTTGGGGGTTGTGGACTTCCGAGCAACTCCGGTTGTAGTGACAGAGACTCCCGCGTCGTCCGAACCAGTAAAACCTGGAGACCCAGCCCTCTTCGAAGGCTACGTAGAACGCTCGACGAGCGAACGCGTCGAAGCATCTTGCTTAGCTCTTGGCACGTGGACCCAGTCTCCTGCACACACCCTGTTTGGTGCAGGGATTGCCGGAACTGGTTACTTTTTTGAGACTCAACCTACGAGGAGTACTGCGCCATGGTGCAAAACCAATATCTAGAGCTGTTGCTTGAACTTGGCGTCGTGGGATTCGCGATATTTGGCGCAATTGTTATAGGCCTGTTCGTCAAAACCAGACGAGCGCCCTATTTCTGGGCTATCCTCGCTACATTTGTAGCGCAGTGGTGGTTTTTTTCCGGTTATCCCAACGCCTTGCATATCTTTATCATCATAGCCTGTATCTACGTCCTGTCTCTGGACAAAACGAAAGCCTAACAGCTAAAACTGTTACACTTTTCGCAAGTTTATGTGGTTGGTCTACACTATTAGCCCGTACGACCGATATATATTGGGAAAAAGATCGAGATACGGCATCATGCTTCTTTGTTATCTACGTCTAGATTTTACCGACGTTGTATACTAGAAATATATGAAAATACTACTTACTGGAGGTGCTGGCTATATTGGTTCACACACTGCCGTGGAACTCATAGAAGACGGTTACGATGTGGTGATAGTTGACAATTTAGTCAATTCTAGTGCAAAAGTTATAGACAGAATCGAAAAAATCACAAATGTTAGACCATTATTCTACCAGTTAGATCTACGTGACAGTGAAAAACTAGACGATATTTTCAGTTCCCACGACGTTGACGCTGTCATCCATTTTGCAGGCCTCAAAGCTGTCGGAGAATCCGTCGAAAAACCGCTGTTATACTATGACACCAACATCAACAGCACCCTAAAACTACTCGAATCCATGCAAAAACATGGTGTAAAAAAGTTGGTTTTTAGCTCGTCGGCCACAGTTTATGGGTCACCGAAGGAATTACCTCTAACCGAGGCTTCACTAGTTGGTATAGATATTCTCAACCCCTATGGTTGGTCAAAATACATGATTGAAAAGATTATCGAAGGTTTCACGACATCGAACCCGGGTTTTCAGGCAACCATCTTACGTTATTTCAATCCCATAGGCGCTCACGAATCTGGACTTATAGGCGAAAACCCTATAGGTGTACCTAACAACTTAGTACCATATGTAGCTCAAACCGCTACAGGTATGCACAATACAGTGCGGGTATGGGGTGACGATTACGACACACCGGACGGTACTGCCATACGAGACTATATACATGTCACCGATCTAGCTAGGGGCCACTTGGCGGCTCTAAATATAGAGACCGACTGGGTGAATATTTACAACTTGGGCACCGGCAAAGGCCACTCCGTAATAGAAGTCATAGCGGAGTTTTCTAATGCTTGCGGACATAAAATTCCATACGAAATCCACCCTCGACGCGATGGCGATACAATTGTTTGCTATGCCGACCCGACCAAGGCTGAACAAGAGCTAGGCTGGAGAGCCACCAAGAGTTTGGGCGAAATGTGCCGTGACGCGTGGAACTGGCAATCAAAAAATCCTCAAGGATACTCCGATCATTAACTCTGATAATTAATTTTCAATAACCAATAATTTCAGCAAAATTACCACTTATTTGAGACAATAGATATTGATATATTGAATGAAAATTGTAAATTGAATATTAGTTATTCTGCCCTTAAATATTTCAAACTCTACCCTGCTATACTGGTATTATGACCAAGATGTTAGTGACGGGCGGTGCAGGGTTTATAGGGTCGAACTTTGTGCACTACACGCTCAAAAACAGACCCGAATACGAAATAACTATCATCGACAAGATGACGTACGCGGCAAATCGTGCCAACTTCGATGGTATCAGAGACAAAATTAATCTTGTCGAAGGTGATATTTGTAACGCAGAGCTCCTAGATAGTCTAGTTGCCGACAATGACGTAGTTGTTCATTTTGCAGCCGAAAGTCACAACGACAACAGCATACGCAACCCACGACCGTTTCTAGAAACCAACATCGTCGGTACCTACACAATACTCGAGGCTGTACGCAAACAC
>RZYF01000130.1 GCA_010014665.1 Candidatus Saccharimonadota bacterium
AGCAGCGTATTGCAGAGTTAGCGGACGAAGCGGACTAACCATGCTTCGACAGCGTACTAACGCCTACTGGCAGAAACGCTCCACAGAACGTGTAGCACTATTAGAACGCCAATCAGAGCCGTATATTCGCAAGGTAAACGGTATCTATGCTGACGCTCAAAGAGATATGATACAGCAGATGAAAGCCGTATACAGCGGTTATTACACTTCACAGGGCTGGGACAAGCAAGCACTCAACTCAATCGCACCGACTGGCGACATCAAACAGTTTAAGGCTGAGATGAAACGCCTGGGGCTAGATACACGCCTACCAGTGCGCTATAAGGGCAGACTGACACGCCTAGAGCTACTCTACGCTCAAATGTGGGGCAATGCTAAGGCTGCCGGAGCTAAAGAGCTGGCACTATCTCACGCTAATTATGCGGCACTGTATGAGAATAGCTACAATCTGACTGTTTATGAGGTTAGCAAAGGGCTGACACGAACCCCAGCATTTACTCGCTTGCCACAGACGCAAATAGACGCGGCACTTCGTCATCAGTTTATGGGCAAGAACTACAGCCAACGAATATGGAAGAATACCAACGATTTAGCCCTGCAATTACAAAAAGAGGTAGCCAAGACCATTATCACTGGTGAACACCCTGATAAAGCCTCTAAACGCCTCAGAGAGCGATATAGCGTGGCTAAGTATAAAGCTGAACGGCTAATGAGGACTGAAACAGCTCGCTTCCAGAATGAGGGTACTATGGGGGCATTTGAAAGCATGGGATTGAACCAGTGGCAATTCAACGCAACCCTTGACGGACGCACCTCAGATATTTGCCAACATCACGACGGAAAGGTATACAATGTCGGTGATACAGAGTTTATGCCACCACTCCACCCAAATTGTAGATCTAGTGCCGCAGCCTATATCGGTGGCCTAGAACCCTCTATCCGTATCGCAAGAGGCAAGGACGGCAAGAACTACTACACAGCTAATATGAGCTATGAGCAGTGGGCTGAGGCTTATTTGTAGACTTTGTGCTATAATAGTAATAACCGAAAGAATCTCAACGCAGAATTTTAGTAGGGGCAATATAAGACAAAGAAAAACCCGACCTTTTACAGTCGGGCGAATCTCAACGCTACTTTTATTATAGCACAGTTCTTAATTGCACAAACAGTTCTTACTAAATTGAGTTACTATCTACTTAATCGACAAAAAGATACTGACTTATCCACTATATAATTCTAGGCTCTGGACTAACCGAACAACCTAGGCTTGGTACTCTACGGAGTAACAGTCATATAGCTGAAGCATCTACGGACGGACGGCATGGCGGTGGACAGTCAGGATAATAAAGAAATAAGTTAAACAACCGGCCTAACCTGTCGCTTGAGGCTTATCCAGTAGAGACTAATCCCCTGCTAGTGCTAATACCAAGCATAGAGTGGCTAATGGTGCAG
>RZYF01000131.1 GCA_010014665.1 Candidatus Saccharimonadota bacterium
AATTGCTGTCTTCGACCTCGGTGGTGGTACCTTTGACATCTCGATTCTTGAGATTGGTGACGGAGTATTTGAGGTCAAGAGTACCAACGGTGACACACATCTCGGTGGTGAAGATTTTGACAATGTCATAGTCAACTACTTTATTGACGAATTCAAAAAGACCGATGGAATTGATCTTCGTAAAGACAATGCAGCTATGCAACGACTCAAAGATGAAGCCGAAAAAGCCAAAAAAGAGCTTTCTAGCACCACTGAAACCGAGATTAATATACCATTTATTACAGCTGATGCTGATGGACCAAAACACTTTGAGATCAAATTGACTCGTGCCAAACTTGAAGAACTAGTGGCTCCCATGCTTGATCGTTTAGCTGAACCGGTTGAAAAAGCTCTAAAAGATGCCAAATACAAAGCCAGTGATATCGAAAGTGTGGTGCTCGTTGGTGGAATGACGCGTATGCCAGCTGTCATAGAACGTGTTAAGAAGATATTTGGTAAAGACCCGATGCAGGGTGTTAACCCAGACGAAGTCGTGGCGGTTGGTGCTGCTATACAGGGCGGTGTCCTAGCTGGAGACGTCAAAGATGTGCTACTACTGGATGTGACACCACTGAGCCTAGGTATTGAAACTATGGGCGGGGTCAGTACAAAATTAATTGAGCGCAACACGACTATCCCAACTAGTAAGAGCGAAACATTTTCGACCGCTGCTGACAATCAGCCACAGGTAGAGATTCATGTACTTCAGGGTGAACGTGAGATGTCCGAAGATAACAAAAGCCTAGGAAGATTTATTCTTGACGGGATTGCTCCAGCGCCACGCGGCATACCACAGATTGAAGTTACCTTCAATCTAGACGCCAACGGTATACTCAACGTGACCGCTAAAGACAAAGGTACTGGCAAGGAACAGAGTATCACTATTCAAAACTCTGGCAATATGAGCAAGGATGATATCGAGAAAGCTCAGAAAGAAGCCGAGGTTCATGCTGACGAAGACAAGAAAAAGCGTGATGCCGTGGATGCAAAAAATCAGCTCGAAAATGCAATCTATCAGGCTAAGAAAATGCCAGATGAGTTCAAAGACAAGATTAGCGATGACGACAAAAAACTAATCGAAGCAGCTGTCAAAAAAGCCGAAGAGAAAAAAGATTCGACCGACAAAGACGAGCTAGAGGCTGCCGTCAAGGCCCTTAATGACACGATAATGCCAATCGGTGCCAAGATGTATGAGGCAGCCGCAAAAGAAGAGGCAAAAGTTGACGAAAAAGATTCAACTGACAAGAAAAAATTAGATAAAGATGAACCAGTTGAGGGTGAAGTCGTCGACGAAAAATAGTTTGCAATATTTTTCAGTGACATAGGAGAAGCCCGGGCGATTTGCCCGGGGCTCCCTTGTGTATCGTTAGTCACTGCTTGAGTTGCGGTAGCGTAGCTGCTCGGACT
>RZYF01000033.1 GCA_010014665.1 Candidatus Saccharimonadota bacterium
TCACAAAAACACCTTGGCGATACGATATTTGCACATGTTGTCTATGTGCCATATCTCAAAATTAGCAAAGAGTTCAAGACTAGGCCAGCCCAATATGCCGTTCGTGACCTTCGTAGCTTTGGTATCAGTCCAAATTTTATTGTAGCCCGTGTCGAGGAAGAACCCGACAACACTATAGTTCGCAAAGTAGCTTTATTTGGTGGAGTTCCAGAAGAGCATGTTGTCGTTGTTCCCAATGCCGACACAGTACTCAGAGTACCACTGTTACTACACGAACTCGGCATCGACGAAAAAATAATGAAGCATTTGCAACTTCGTGGCAAAAAGCCAGATTTAAGCGCATGGAACGATATTGTTAAAAAAGCAACGACCGAAAAATCAAAGTTAGTAAAGATTGGGATTGTTGCCAAATATCTCAACAACGAAGATACTTATATATCGGTCGTCGAAGCTCTCAAAGCAGCCGCCTGGCACACTGGAGTAAAACTAATCTGCGAATGGATCAACGCCGAAGATATCGAGCGCTACGGTACAACCAAACTTAAGGGTTACGATGGACTATTGGTACCAGGTGGATTTGGCACCCGCGGGGTTGAAGGCAAAGTCATAGCCGCACGCTATGCTCTCGAAAAAAACATTCCATATCTTGGGCTTTGCCTCGGCTTACAGGTTGCGGTAATCGCCGCCAGCCGACGTAGTGGTTTGCTTGATGCTACTAGTGGTGAGCTTGACGCGGCAGCCGAGCACCAAGTTATCTATATAATGGAAAACCAGCGCGGCAAAGAAGCCACTGGCGGCACTATGCGACTAGGCGACCACCAGGCAATTTTGGAGCCAAAATCAATTATCGCCAAACTATATGGTGGGGTAAAGGTCACCGAACGTCATCGACATCGCTACGAAGTGAACCTGGACTATTTAAATAATATCGAAAAAGGTGGGCTCATCGTATCAGGCAAATCACCAGATGGAAAACTGGTTGAGTTTGTCGAAGCACCAAAACACCGATTTTTCGTAGCCACCCAGGCACACCCTGAATTCCGCTCTCGACCGACCCGCCCGCACCCACTATTCCTTGGTTTTATAAAAGCAGCTAGAAGCTAAACCCACTGACATTTACAATAGCGTCGCTCTCGACCGATAAAGCCTTTGGACGGGTCGGTGTTTTTCGTAACATAACCCATACCGCTACAGTATGAGCAACCACGAGCCCGAAGTTTACGTTCAAAACCTTCCGTAGCTGGATTATCGGGCTGAAAAAAGACCCTTTCATTGTACAAGGAATCGTTAAATGGATTGTATTGAGCTATATGATCCGACCCTGAAAAAGGTATATTCGCTAGTTCTTCACTAGTTAGTGCCATCAATTTATCGTAGGCTGACTTGAGATGAATGAATTCTTTGTCAGTTCCTTTAGTGTCCGGATGATAGTTTAAGGCTGCTTGACGGAAAGCTTTTTTAATAACCGCCTTAGTAGGTTTACTGTTTATCCCAAGTAGCTGTAGGCAATCCAAAGTGTTCATGACGTTATATCGTTAATTAATTCATCTAGGGTATGACTCATATGTATACCTTGCAAGGCCATATACTCTGTCTTTGCTGAAGCAGTTTCACCTCTGTGACCAACTATAGCACCAGCATGCCCAAATGTTTGCCCCGCAGGCAACGAATGCCCGACAACTAAACCGTAAACGGGTTTCGTGACATGATTTTTTATATAATCAGCAGCTATATTTTCACTTTCACCACCAATCTCACCCACTATGACAATTTGTTTTGTCCCTGGATCAGCTTGAGCGACTATTAAAGACTCGATAAAAGTCATACCCTGAACTGGATCTCCGCCAATTCCCAGGATTAGTCGCTGACCAATAGCTTTTTTTGTTAGGGCGTCAGCGAGCTCATAGGTGAGTGTTCCGGAACGGGAAATTATAGTCGTTTCACCGGGTGAAGTGATTTGACTGGCGATAATCCCAAGTTTATGACTACCTGGTACGATTAAGCCTGGGCAGTTCGGACCAACTATCGTAACGTCTCTGTCGGCTACCCGTTGGCGGACGTCCAACATGTCATGAACTGGTATACCCTCGGTGATACAAACTATTAGACTAATTCCGGCGTCGATTGCTTCATACAACGCATTTTTAGCAAAACGGGCTGGCACAAAAATTACACTAGCTGAGGCTCCGGTATCGGTCACCGTCTCTTGCACGTTATCATAAACTGGCACACCATGAACCTTTTGCCCAACCCGACCTGGCGTAACACCAGCTACAATCCGCGTACCGCTAGCTAACATCTGTTGAGTATGAAACGAGCCATGATGACCAGTTATACCCTGGACAACAGTCTTGTGATTTTTGAGTAGTGAAGTAGCTTGATCGCGAACAGTGGAAGAGCCGACGGTCTGGGTGGGTAAAGGAAAAGTTTCCTTAGGTGACAAAGATTGTTTTGGCAAATCAACTCCTGTGCTCGCTAAAGTAGTCTCTAAATCAGTGGTACTACGTAAGGAATCTTGGTCAATTGCTGGTCGTGACAGTTTCATAGACGCTTCTACGCAAGACTTCAGATCAGGCTGTAGCTTGACTCCTACTTTTTCAAGCAATCTGGCTGCTTCTTCGCGGTTAGTACCTTCGAGACGGATAAATAACTGGGGTAGCGAAGGAATCTGCTTACGAGCCGCTATGATACCACGAGCAATATCATCACAACGTGTTATTCCGGCAAATATGTTTACAATAATGCTATCAACCCCAGGTAAATCCGATATAGCGCGGAGATTATTCACCAGGAGTTCCTCGCCAGTGCCACCACCGATGTCGAGAAAGTTAGCCGGTTTCCCACCAGATGCGTAAATCGTGTCCATAGTGCTCATCGCCATACCAGCTCCATTGGCTACTACGCCGATATTTCCACCTAGTGGTTTTAGGGGTGAGATATCTTCCCAAGGCAAGTTCTCTTGTCGAAACCTAGCATTGTCATCGATTTGTATTTTGGCATCAGCGCAATAAAGCGTGCCTTGTTTGGTTATAACTAGCGGATTTATCTCAAGTAGCAAACAATCGTTGTCGGTAAATACAACTTCAAGCTTTTGGCAAAGTTTTTTGGCTTCAAGTTCATCTAGCTGGAGAGTTTTTGCAATTAACTCGTAGGAATCTGGGGTAGCTTCGAAAACTTTTACATTTTCGGGTTTTGACTCAATCTCGACACCGCCATCTTGCGACACGATATACTCTACTATCCGTTTATCACGATTTACTCGTAAAGAAATATACATCTCGCGCTCTATTTCGAGAGCTGGCTCTATGAGAACTGATTTCGGTTTGTAGCCTTTGATTTCTAGTTGCAAAATTGTTGCAACAGCTTCTTCTAACTCTTGCTGATTATTCGCTAACCTAACACCACCTAGCTTGCCACGACCACCAACTGGTACTTGGCTTTTAACCACAACAGGGAAGACGAAGCCGTTGATTGGCTGACCAGCTGAAACTAACAGGCCCTCCGGAACGGGCAGATTTGCTGTGCTAATAAGTGATTTGGCTTGATGCTCAAAGAGTAGCATACAATCTATTATACCTCTGTTATAATTATTATATGAAAAAGACTTCTGAAATTATTGCTCGTGTTATTAATGAATTGTTCGGCTCAGATACCAGCGTCGAGCTAACACGACCAGAACCGCAGTTTGGTGATTTTGCGACTAATATAGCCCTGAAACTTGCGAAAGATATTGGTAAAAGCCCACGCGAAATTGCCGAAAAAATTTCCGAAAAAATGCAAGGCAACAATGATTTCAAAAAGATCGAGGTAGCCGGTCCTGGATTTATTAATATCTCTCTTACAGATCAGGCGTTGGTTGAACTAACGCAATACAAGCCAGTAGCCAGTAATCAGGCACTATCTTACGTCATAGAGTACAGCTGTCCGAACGCATTCAAAGAACTTCACACTGGCCATCTATACCAAACTATTCTTGGGGATGTTATGGCTCGGCTAATTGAAAGTACTGGAGCTAGCGTACACCGTACCAGTTTTGGGGGTGACATCGGTCTTCATGTCGCAAAATGTCTGTATGGCATGGTACAAAATCTAGGAGGGGAATTGCCTCAGAAACTTGACGACATATCTAAAGCCCCAATGGAGCGTGCCTACTGGATTAGCCAATGCTACGTAGCTGGTTCTCAAGCTTACGAGAACGAGTTTGCGGCTAAAAATCAAATCGAGCTCTATAATCAAACAGTTTATAAAATTCACGACTCCAACGAACACGGAACTCCAATCGCAGAAATTTATTGGACGACGAGGCAGTGGAGTTTTGACTATTTTGAAGCATTTTATAGCATATTGCATGTTGATAATATGCGATATATCCCAGAGAGCTCAACGGCCGAACTTGGCTTATCGTTGGTCAAAGACGGTCTAGAAAAGGGTATTTTCAAAGAATCCGACGGAGCTGTGGTATTCGAAGGTGACTTACAGAAAAAATTGCACACTAGAGTGTTTATTACCAGCAAAGGACTCCCGACTTACGAAACAAAAGATATCGGAGTCATCTTTACTGAAAAACAGGATTATAACTTTGATAAACGTCTACTGATTACCGGAAACGAGCAGTCTGAATACATGAAAGTGGTCTTTGCGGCCGCCGATGCCTTATCACCGGGGCTAGAATCTGCCATGCATCATGTCACAAACGGAACTGTGCGATTTGGCGATGGCAAAAAAATGAGCTCTCGACTCGGTAATGTATCACGGGCTATAGACGTAGTTAATTTCGTTAAAGATAGAATCCGCGACATAGGCTCGCAAGCCGATATCATCGATGATGTTGCTCTCGGAGCTATCAAATTCGAATTTTTGAGACATCGGGTAGGTAACGATATCGCGTTCGATATAGAAGAGTCTGTAAGTATACATGGTAGTAGTGGCCCTTATCTGCAATACGCTCATGCCAGGGCCTGTTCGATACTTGAAAAGTCTAAATATTCGGAAAATCCAGAATTCATAATGTCAGGTAGCCTCGAGGAGAGTGAGCGATCACTGGTGAGAAAGCTCGGTGAATACAATGAAGCTCTAGACAAATCCGTAAATGAACTAATGCCGCATCATATCTGCACCTATTTATATGAACTTGCTCAAGAATTTAATAGATTTTATGAAAAATCACGCATAATCGACAGTGACCGCGAAATCTTACGTATCCAAATAGTGATTATGTATCGCGACACGCTGGCACGCGGTCTAAATATGCTTGGAATTGTAGCGCCAGAGAAAATGTAGGTTATTTTTTACTAAAAAAAGACCACGAGGGTCACTTTTTAGTTCTGGCGGAGAGGGAGGGATATCGCTCATTACAATCGCTCCTCCGTTTACTTGGAAAGAAAATGGCCGGACCACTTTCTTTTCTGCGTGGCACTACGCCGAACCCTCGTTTACAACAGCTTCGCTGTCGCTTCGAGGGTTCAAACCCGAACTACATCAGAACTAAAAAAAGACCCTTTTGGGTCATTTTCTAGTTCTGGCGGAGAGGGAGGGATTCGAACCCTCGAAGCGAGTCTCCTCGCTTACACGATTTCGAGTCGTGCGCCTTCAACCAACTCGGCCACCTCTCCATGGACAAGTATTTTAACAGAGGTAGTACAACAACACAAGGACCGCTACCTTGCGTAGAAGTATATGATAACTGACGCCAAAACACTTCCACAGATGATTTTTGCTATACCTTCTATATTCTTCCTGGACGTATTACCGTACACACGAAGACCCGTTGTCTTATCAATCCATTTCTTGTTGCGGTTACCGAGTGCTAGAAAGCCACTCCATATAAATAATATACCCATACCCCCAAGTACCAGAATTGTTGCAAATTGTTCAATCATAGACTACGAGCCCTGGCAGTATTTAGTCCCGTCCTCCAACAATATCGTGATTGAAAAGTTGCGAGTAGATTTGTTGCCGTTACAATCTTCTCCCATGGCATATACTGCCGTACTAGTGGTTGGCTGGATAGGATCTCCGTCAAATGTCTTGCCGATAGCATCTTCGATGACGATTAGCTTATAAGTCATGTCAGATACATAATAATAGTCTGGCAGTTGACCGCGGTTCTCGCTAGTAGAATATACAACATCACTCACTAGAACTCCGACATCATTTTTTCGTTGAGTATCACGCTGATTAGCCTGTAAGTTCTCTCGATTTTGAGGAAACACAATAAACACAAGTACTAACGCAAGAATGAATATGAGAACGCCGATTGCTCCAGTGACGATACCTGTTAGCGACTTACCCTTATTGCCTTTGAAAGATACTGCCCCAAAAACAATCGCTAAAATACCCAATATTAGACCTATGCCTATAAAACTGAGTGGGATTGCTAATATTCCTAATGCTAGTGAGGCAACTGCTAACCCGTAATTCTTCGGTTTCAATTCAGTACTACTCAACATGTCTAAAACTCCAATTAAATAATAACTTTAGCTCTTCGCTAGGATTGTCTAGACTCAACAATAAGGTCTGAACTGTTTTCGCAAAGGAGTCATTGTTTAAACGGTTTAAACAAGAAGTTTTCAGACCTTAACACTTATTATTATATATCAAAGGAATTGTAAAATTAGATGAAGAAACTGCTACTACTAAAAATCAGGTTGAATTCAAAACAGCCATTGAATAGGATTTGGCGGAGCGCAACGTCGAAAAGAAAGCACCGAAGGTATTTTCTTTTCAAGCTGGCGGAGGAGCGAAACGAAGTGGAGCGATACCTACGGCAGAGATTTGTCGAAGACGAAGCTCGTAGTCGTAGGTTTGAAGTTCATGCGGAGCATCAAATAAAAAGACCCACCTTTTGGTGGGGCTCTTTGTTTGGTACACCCGACAGGATTTGGTCACGTTCCGCGACCCCGAAACTTCACGATTGAAAACACAGTTTTCATCGGAAGGTTTCCTTGCGACCCGCAGACTTGCGGGTCTCACCTCCAACCTTCTCCGAAGGTCGACAGTGTTCAAATACTAAACGACTTTACCATATAAAAACAACCTATCTTACGATAAGTTATTTTTATATGGTACACCCG
>RZYF01000132.1 GCA_010014665.1 Candidatus Saccharimonadota bacterium
GGTAGTGCCAAAAATTCTATGGAAACTGCCCAAAATAACGAGGTGATGTGAAAAACCAAGCCTTGCTACTCAAAGTTAGGTGAAACAAACGCTCTTGACAACCGAGCCAATGGTTTCTTCCTTTGCCGTCAAGGGCGACGGTATACAAAAGGAGCAGCACAAAGTAGCCCTTGGCTTAGAAAATTTTAAACCATTGGCTTTTCGGATTGTAAAGAGTACGCTCCGCCGTTTGTTTAGTTTATTGGTTCTCTCTTTTTTAGAGGGCTCCGGTGCCAAAAGTTAAGGGGTTTGGTCCATCAGCCAATCTTGAGATAAAGAGATTAATTTTGTCCATTTAGCTGGCATGTTGGGAAGTTTGTCCAGCGCAGGGATAAGCACAGGCACCTTCTTTTCCAGGGCCGCGTGCGGTCTTAAAAAGTTGAAGTAGACACAAAACAAGGTCACGAAAGAGACTGATCCCTGTTGGGATCCGAATCCGGTGGTCGCTCTGTAATTGCCTTTGAATGTTCGGTTCAACCGTTCGATGATTTGTTTTAACGGTCGGTATTCCTTTGACACCGGATCATTATTTGTAAGTCCGATTACTTGCTTCACGTCAAAGGGGATGCCGTGTTGGGCATAGTAGTGTTGAGCCAGAAGGTAGATGGGGTTGCCGTCGACGATGAAAGTTAGGTCCTCCGGTATCTGGGGCATCTTTTTGAAGACTTCGCGCAAGGCATAAATAGCGGATTCCGTATCTCGGTTTGGCGAAACATAGTTCGACAAAATTATTTTTTTGACGGCATCAAAGAAGAAAAACAAATAGTTCCAGCGACCGCCAACGCGGATGTAAGTCTCATCTCCGCAGAATTGATCGGATAATTCGTAAGGATAGTTCTCCAGGAACGGCTTCAGAACCACGGATGTACTGGAAGCGTAGTTGAGTATGGTTTGACCTGAGATTCTGACATTATGTACATCGTACATAAGTGCCGCTGTTTTTCTGGCCGAAAGACCGTAGTTTACGTGGTAGGTCAGTATCAATCCCAGAGTATGGGGCGAACAATGGATATTGGCCAGATTCACCTTCGGTTGAATGACTGAATCCTTTGAGATCGGATGAAAAGGAATATTGAATTGGCGGAAGAGATAGTGCATCTTGAATTGTTGGGAATCCTTCTCAAACAATTCTTTTTCTTCCGGAGTCAATTCTTTCAGCCTACGCAAGTAATAAGGACAGTCCGCTCTTTTACACTTGTAGACATCGAATCCATTGCGATCTTTGATTTTCTCCAACGGATGTGAGCAATGCGGGCACTTTAAAATGGCTTCTTTTGAATAGCGGTTTTTAGGGTTAAATAAGGCGTCACAGACTTTACAGTTGCATTGGCCTTTGGAGCCATTATTGGCGTAGAGGTAGTCCGAGGGAGCGTTGCAGCGTGGGCAGGT
>RZYF01000133.1 GCA_010014665.1 Candidatus Saccharimonadota bacterium
TATAAGCAGTATTTTGATATAATAAGAAGGCAATAAATAAGAAGAGGAGTTAGTAAATTTATGGATCCTATCACAATCGCTCTACTCGCTATTGTAGCAGTCGTAGTACTCATAGGTGTTTTCTTCTGGGCTACGTACAACGGTTTAGTCAAACTGAATATCCGTGTAGACGAAGCTTGGAGTGATATCACTGTTCAGCTAAAACGCCGCGCAGATCTGATTCCAAATCTAATCGAAACGGTCAAAGGTTATGCAGCACACGAAAAGCAAGTTTTTGAAGATGTCACAAAAGCTCGTACTGCGGTGCTAGATGCCACCCAACATGGTCCTGCCGCAACCGCGAAGGCTGAAAACCAGTTCGAAAGCACACTCAAAAGCCTATTTGCAGTCGCTGAAGCCTATCCTCAGCTCCGAGCTAGCGAAAACTTCCAACAATTGCAGGCAGAACTAGTCGACACCGAAGACAAAATTCAGGCTTCTCGCCGATTTTACAACGGCGGTGTGCGCGACTTAAATACCAAAGTCAAAATGTTTCCAAACAATCTTATCGCTGGCATGTTAGGCTTTAAGGAGCGTGAATTCTTCGAAGTTGAAGACATGGCTAGCATTGAAAAACCAGTCGAAGTCAAATTTTAGCAGAGGAGTAGTATATGTATTCGGCCATCGAGGCTAACAAGCGAAAAACAGTGTTACTAATGGTGGTTTTTATTGCTCTGATCGCAGGTCTAGGTTGGGTTTTCTCCCAAATCTATGGTGATTTGTATATATTTTGGGGAACATTTGCCGGTTCTTTAGTCTATGTATTGATCCAATATTTCGCATCGGCCAAGCTGGCTCTGAGTATGAATGGTGCCAAGGAAATTCAGAAGCAGGACGACCCACGTTTGTGGCGGATTGTTGAAAACCTAGCCATATCCCAGGGTATGCCGATGCCAAAAGTATATATCGTAGATGATCCGGCACCGAATGCTTTTGCAACCGGTCGAGACCCGCAGCACTCTCATGTGGCGGCAACCACTGGCATACTGGAAATCCTGTCTGACGCTGAGCTAGAGGGCGTGATGGCGCACGAAATGAGTCACGTCAAAAACTATGACATACGTGTCAGTCTGATTGCTTTTGGTCTAACCAGTGCTATTGGTATGATTGCTGATCTTTTCATGCGAATGATGTGGTTCGGTGGAGACAATGACAACCGACCATCCCACCCAGCTTTTTTGATAGCCGGTATAGTTGCAGCTATTTTGTCACCTCTGGTGGCAGCACTTATTCAAGCGGCCATATCACGTCAGCGCGAATATCTAGCCGATGCTTCTGGCGCTGAAATGACACGCTATCCAGAAGGCTTAGCGAGTGCTCTTCAAAAGTTAGGGCAAGTCTCGACTGCAACCCGCCGACAAAATCCTTCGAGCGCACATTTGTTTTT
>RZYF01000034.1 GCA_010014665.1 Candidatus Saccharimonadota bacterium
GATGAGTTATTTGAAGCTCGAACTCCAAAAGGTGAAGCATTCCTAACTGAAACTACCGGGATTGCTAAGATATGGGAAGAAGGCAACAAGTATATTGTCCAAGTTACTCCTACTAAAGGACGTGTTGAGCGCTTACCGCTTCAGGGGCAGATTGTTCGGGTTGCTTCTGGTACTGATCTTCTAGCTGGTGACGTCATGGCCTCAAATGATGACGAGTCTATGCCGGTTATTGCTCCATTCGATGGTGTTGTTGAAGTAACAGAGAGTGAGATTATAATCACCTCTAGTGCTGAAGCGCCAGTTCGCTATGAGATTCCAGGAGTTCGACAGCTGGTAATAACGGACAGTGACGAGGTTGAAGCAGGAGATCGCCTAACTAACGGTTCTATCAACCTGCATGACCTTATGCGTCTCAAGGGAATTGAAGCTACTCAACGTTATATTATTAACGAAGTTCTTCGTATCTATGCAGCACAGGGTGAGCGCGTCGACGCTAAACATCTTGAAGTAATAGTACGTCAAATGTTTAGTCGAGTTCAGGTTGAAGAACCGGGTGATAGCCAGTCGGTAACCGGTGATATTGTGTCCAAAGCCTCTGTAGTTGAAGAAAATCGTCAATTAACCTCAGAAGGCAAGGTTCCAGCCCAATTTACCCAACTGTTACTAGGTATTACTAAGGTGTCGATCTGGTCAGATAGTTGGCTTTCAGCTGCGTCGTTCCAGGACACAACACGAGTTCTAATCAATGCCGCTGTAACTGGACGGGTTGATACTCTATACGGTCTCAAAGAGAATGTTATTATCGGTCGCAAGATTCCGGTTGGTACCGGAGCCCGCACTGAAAATGTTGAAATCGATGAGTCCATCCTAGAAGAATAATTCGACGCTTAATCGTTGGCCTGTCTTTCCAATACGCACTGTGCTATAAATCGGTGCGTATTGGATGCGTTTAGCTTGCCACTGCTAAATATTCAACTCAAAAAAACAATATCTGTTAGAACTCGTCTAGCTGTCTATTGTTATTATGTTACTAAAATGATACAATTATTGTTGAGTTTCCTCTCGTTTATATCGTGCAGAGAGTGTACACCTGTGTGATCGAAACGAGGATAGTGCGCTAGATTACTAATCGGCGCACGAAAGATTAGAGACTGATAGCCTATGAGATGCAAGTACTCTCCAGGCCGTCGGACATCTTTATTAACGTATAACGAACGGAGTTTCGATGCCAACAATTAATCAGCTGGTGCGAAAACCTCGCAAGACTGCTCACCAAAAAAGCAAGAGTCCTGCCTTAGGTCGCATCCACAACGCTCTCAAGAGCCGCTATTATGATCAAGACGCACCCCTCAAACGCGGTGTTTGTATAAAAGTAACTACTAAAACACCTAAAAAGCCTAATTCAGCTCTACGTAAAGTCGCTCGTGTGCGACTGACAAACGGTCAAGAAGTTTGGGCTTACATCGGTGGTGAAGGCCATAACCTACAGGAGCACGCAGTTGTACTAGTACGCGGTGGTCGTGTACCAGACCTTCCAGGTGTTCGCTATCACATAGTTCGCGGCGCCCTAGACCTTCAGGGTGTCCAGAAACGAAATCAAGGCCGTTCTAAATACGGTACGAAGAAAGGGGACAAATAATCATGCCTCGTAAAGTTACCAAGAAATTGCAACGTCAACTACCGGTTGACCGTAAATATCAGAGCGTACTAATTCAGCGATTAATTAACAAATCTATGCTCGATGGTAAAAAACTTGTTGCAGAACGTTCTGTCTACAGCGCCCTCGAGATTGCTGCTAAAAAACTAAAAAGCGAAGAACCACTCGAAATTTTTGAAAAAGCTCTCAAGAACCTGACACCTAGCTTCGAGGTCAAATCTCGACGCGTCGGCGGTGCGAACTACCAGATTCCGTTCCCAGTTCAGGGCCACCGTGCTCATCACTATGCCTATATGTGGCTAGTGCAAAATGCCCGCAACCGTAACGGTATGCCCTACAACGAACGTCTTGCGGCTGAAATTGTGGACGCATACAACGAAACTGGTGGCGCTTACAAGAAAAAAGAAGATACCCATCGAATGGCAGAAGCTAACCGTGCATTCGCACACTTTGCGAGAGGATAGATTTTTTATGTCGGAAGAAAGTTTTGATACTAAAGCCTGCAGAATGGTTCCAGATGGGTGCAATCGATTAAACTGTCGTGGTCCTGAGGTTCGTTATGCAGATGTTCCTGAAATATCAACTAGAGAGGGAAAGCTAGCTGATAGGGTCCTGATAGGTATTGGATTGAAATGCCCAAAATCTGTGGTAAGAGGTAGTGTCGTCGAATATGTTGTGCCTAAGCCTAAGGGTGATACTGAAATAAGAAGGGGTATTTAATCATGACAGAAAAAAACAACGTTACTTTAGACAAGTTTCGTAATATCGGAATCATCGCCCATATCGACGCTGGTAAAACTACAGCTACCGAAGGAATTTTGTACCGCACTGGTCTTACACACAAGATTGGCGAGGTTAAAGGTGATGGCGACGGTGCTACTACCGACTGGATGGAGCAAGAAAAAGAGCGTGGTATCACTATCACGAGCGCTGCTGTAACTTGCTTTTGGAAAGATCACAAAATCAACATTATCGACACGCCTGGGCATATTGATTTTACAGCCGAAGTAGAGCGCTCACTCCGCGTGCTTGACGGTGCTGTAACGGTTTTTGACGGCAAAATGGGCGTCGAAGCTCAGTCTGAAACCGTTTGGCGCCAAGCCAACAAATATGGCGTACCTCGTGTCTGTTTTATCAACAAGATTAACCAAACTGGTGGTGATTTTTGGAAATCCCTCGAAAGTATACATAGTCGATTGACGAAAAACGCCTTTCCGGTCCATATCCCAATTGGTTTTGAAAAAACTATCAACGGTCTGATTGACTTGATAGATATGAAAGCCTACACCTACGAGGATTATACTGATCACGCGCTTGTGTCGGGTGAAATCCCGGCCGACATGCTAGAAAAAGCTAAAAACGCTCGAAGTTTGCTTGTCGAAAACGCCGTCGAGGCTGACGATGAATTAATGATGAAATTTCTCGAAGAGGGTGAAGATTCTATTACTGTCGACGAACTAAGAGGTGCTTTGCGCAAGCGTGTTCTAGCTGGAGATTTCTTCCTTGTCACTGGTGGCGACGGTCGTGGTGTAATTGTCGAAAAATTACTTGATCTAACGGTAGATTATCTCCCGAGCCCGATAGATGTTGGTGAAGTCTGGGGTAAAAATCCGAAAAATGGTGATGAAATTGGTCGCAAGCCTGACGTAACAGAGCCGATGAGTGCTCTAGCTTTCAAAATTGCAACTGACCCGTTCGTAGGGAAATTAATTTTTGTTCGTGTCTACTCAGGAACTCTACATGCCGGAAGCTACGTTCTCAATACAGCATCCGGTGAAAAAGAACGTGTTGGACGTATTGTGCGTATGCACGCCGATAAACGTGAAGATATTGATAGTATCGGTGCTGGTGATATTGCGGCCGTAGTCGGTCTTAAGAGCACTTTTACGGGACATACGCTCTGTGATATTGCCCACCCTATAGCCCTTGAAGGCATTGTTTTCCAAGAGCCTCCTGTTTCGATTGCAGTCGAACCTAAATCGAAAGCCGACCAAGAGAAAATGGGAATCGCCCTACAACGTTTAGCAGAAGAGGATCCGACATTTCGTATTCATACTGACGAAGAAACTGGTCAAACTATTATATCAGGAATGGGTGAGTTGCATCTTGATATATTGATTGAGCGTATGAAACGTGAATTCAAGGTAGAGGCGAATGTTGGCGAACCGCAAGTAGCTTTCCGCGAAACTATCCGTGGCACATCTGACGTTCAGGGTAAACACGCCAAGCAATCTGGTGGACGTGGCCAGTATGGTGATGTTTATGTTCGGTTCGAGCCAACTGAATCGGGTGAAGGATTCGAGTTTGTTGACGAAGTTAAGGGTGGCGTAGTGCCACAAGAATACCGTCCTGCAGTCAAAGCTGGTGTCGAAGAAACCCTAGCTGGCGGTATCTTGGCAGGTTACCCAGTAATTGGTGTTAAAGCATCACTACATGATGGTAGTTACCATGACGTTGACTCGTCAGAGCTTGCCTTCAAGCTAGCTGGTGTTCTGGCAACCAAAAAAGGTATCCCAGAAGCCCGCCCTGTCATACTTGAGCCGGTTATGCATGTCGAAGTTACGACTCCAGAAGATTTCATGGGCGATATTATCGGTGACTTAAATTCACGTCGCGGTCGTATCGATGCTATGGATGATCTGATGGGTGGGGCTAAGCTTATTAAAGCCTTTGTACCGCTCTCAAACATGTTTGGCTATACCGGTGATATTCGTAGCATGAGCCAAGGCCGTGCAGCAAGCACTATGGAACTTGCTCAATATGAGGAAGTACCACCGAACGTTGCACAAGAAATTATCGAAAAACGTTCGAAATAGTTCGATACTGTTCCATCAAAAACCACCGCCATTTACGACGGTGGTTTTGCTATTAAGAAAGAAATATCCAATAGTAAAAGCTGTATTGTATAATTGTTAAAATTCTACTAAATATATCGTGATGACACAGAAAAAAGTTTTTTTAAGAAATGTGAGTATACTTATAGCTATATATGTTTCAGCAGAAGGTATCGAAAGTATCAGTTGAATCTAAAGCAATAATTTATTCTATGATTATTCTAATCTTGTCAGTTATTGTTTTATTTGTATTGGTTAATTTATATGGTCTTCGATTTACAAATACTGGAAATTTTGGATCGATAGTAGCTAGCTCGCTAGCTGGCGTTGTAGCAGTAAGTTTCGCGCTTGGATACCGATGGCAAACACCAAAAACAACCAATCGCTTAAATCGAATCAAATTTTTCTTAAATATGACTTTCTTGTCTATATCTTATGGCGCCGTGGTTTTTTTGTTAGCAATTGCGGCCACCACAGTAGTATCCAGTTACGCCCCAGTGATTCAGGCAAATTCATTTTTTATGGCATTTATACTAGCTTTTATCTTGAGCTCGGGAGCTTATGCTACATATTCACACGCTGCTTTCATGACAGCTAGTAGATTAGCTGGGCTATTCGTAATATTTATTAGTGCTGGAGCAATAGCTAGTATGTTAACATCTCAGGATGACACCTGGCTTCAGCACCATTTCAGCGCTTTAGGTGCAGGCAATAGTTTGTCTTCATACGCTTTCAACTTTACTATGATAGTCGGTGGTTTTTTGATAGTGGCCCTTTTGGACTACATCTTGTTGGACCTTGAAAAGGCGAAGCGTAATACGCAAACTAACAAAACCGTTCGTATGAATTTCCTGCGCATTGTTCTTGTGATGGTTGGTGTCTGTTCAATCGGTATTGGTATTTTCCCCTACGATAGATTCCTGATGATTCATAATATATTTGCCAATGTTATGACAATTTCTTTCATGGTTCTCGCTTTGTCTATACCTTGGACTGTTCCAATGTTTTCTAAATCATTTATAGTACTGTCATATGTAATAGTTGCTATAGCGTTATCGGTATATTTACAATTCTTTTTTGGAGATCTTAATATATTTATCATCGAACTTATTGACGCAGTATTACTGTTTCTATGGATGATAATACTAGTTCGTCAAATCGCCGCTATAGGTTTAGATCAATCTGAATCTGTAACTAACATTAACTGATCAACCCTTTACACTCAAGGGTTTATTCTCTATAATAAATCCCATGCGCGCGACGTAACTTTTTGAAGTCGTGTCGCGGATTAATATAATTTAACTTAATTAAGGAGAAATCACCTCATATGGCAGATTTTGACCGAACTAAGCCTCACGTCAACGTGGGAACTATGGGTCACGTCGATCACGGCAAGACTACTTTGACTGCAGCGATAACCGCTGTTCTGGCTAAAAGACTTCCAGGAAACGTTAACAAACCAATTGCATACGATCAAATCGATAATGCACCGGAAGAAAAGACTCGCGGTATCACTATCGCAACTAGCCACCAGGAATACGAAAGTAAAAAGCGTCATTACGCTCACGTCGACATGCCTGGACACGCTGACTATGTTAAAAACATGATCACTGGCGCCGCTCAGGTTGATGGTGCGATTTTAGTAGTATCAGCTGCCGATGGCCCAATGCCACAGACTCGTGAGCACGTGCTACTTGCAAAACAAGTTGGAGTACCAAAGATACTTGTATTCCTAAATAAAATGGATATGGCAGACGAAGAACTCGTTGAGCTTGTCGAAGAAGACGTTCGCGACTTACTGGCAAAAAATGGTTTCGATCGTGACTGCCCAATCATCAAGGGATCGGCCCTCAAAGCTCTCGAAGGTGACGAGAAATACGAAGATGCTGTTATGGAACTTGTAGATGCTATGGATGAATACGTTCCAGAACCAACTCGTGATTTAGACAAACCATTCCTTATGCCAATCGAAGATGTTTTCAGTATCAAGGGCCGAGGCACTGTTGCAACCGGTCGTATTGAAACTGGTATCATCAAAATTAACGATGAAGTTGAAATCGTTGGTGTTCGTGCAAACCAAAAATCAGTCGTAACCGGTATTGAGGCCTTCAAAAAGAACCTCGACCGAGGTCAAGCAGGAGACAACGCTGGTCTATTACTCCGCGGTATTGAGCGCGACGACATTGAGCGTGGTCAAGTTATTGCAAAACCAGGTAGTATCACCCCTCACACTGAGTTTGACGCTGAAGTATATATCCTGACTAAAGAAGAAGGTGGACGACACACACCATTTTTCAAAGGCTATAAACCACAGTTTTACTTCCGCACAACAGATGTGACTGGTGAAGTTGAGCTACCAGCTGACAAAGAAATGGTCATGCCAGGCGACACTATCACTTTCAAAGTGAAGCTCCTCGCCCCAATCGCTATGGAGCAAGGTTTGAACTTTGCTATTCGCGAAGGTGGCCGTACAGTTGGCGCTGGTGTTGTTAC
>RZYF01000035.1 GCA_010014665.1 Candidatus Saccharimonadota bacterium
ACATTTTTTTAACGTACCCCTTGAAGATGTGTTTGGCTATGAAAACGCATAGCAGTGTCAGCGTTCTATTCTGATAAAAAATTGTCAGCAAAACCAATAGTCACACTATAAGAACCGACCAGCTCAGTGGCTACCGAGATCTTTATAGACACTCTCAATCTCCGAAATATCAAATTCTAGGCTACTTTCAAAAGTTATATTCCTGTCCCGTATCCCCAGCCAAGCATTGCACCAAAGGAGACCTACGTGCCCAAAGATTTGATTATTAGGGACGATATTATTTCATATCGCGAAATGTGTGATATTGAAAATGTGCAGACTTTACAGCGAGGTATGAATTTCAGGTTAAACCCTAATTATTCAGTAGTCCTGATGTCGCAAAGATCAAATGCGCCGTATACTGACAGAATACATGATGATGGCATTACGGTAGAGTATGAAGGGCATGATGTTTCAAAAAAGTCATATTCCCATAATCCGAAGTTTGAGGATCAAGTTGCCGTATTTTCTTCCGGAAAATCGACGCAAAACGGTTTATTTATCAAAGCTGTTGAAAAGTTTAAAAATGAGAGCACAGAACCCGAGCTAGTAAAGATATATGAGAAAATATTACCCGGTGTTTGGTCGTTAAAAGGCGTTTTTGAGCTGATTGATTATAAACAAGTTTTTGATAACGGTCGCAATGTTTATAGATACATCTTAAAATTGTCTAAGAACCAGAGCTTAAATAAAGATTTAGGCAATCAAGATATTGAACATACTCGTGTAATTCCAAGTAATGTGAAACAAGAAGTATGGAAACGTGACAATGGGCAGTGCGTTTTATGCGGCTCATCAGAGAATCTGCACTTTGACCATGAATTACCATTCTCAAAAGGCGGCACCAGTTTGACTTCAAAAAATATTAGACTTTTATGCATGAGACACAATTTGGCTAAATCAGGAAGAATCGAATAAATCTAGATCAAGACGCTCAGCCATAAAAAAGCCGAGCATTTATTTGGCTTTTTTCGTACTGCGGTGGAGGATCTAAACCTCAATATTGCTATTTTTCTATCTTAAACTTTCACGCCTCTTAATAGTTGTGCGTTAAATGCCACGATGATTGTGGAAAGAGACATCAAAACTGCGCCTACTGCGGGCGATAGAACAAACCCAATCGAAGCAAGCACACCGGCTGCAAGCGGTATAGCTAAAACGTTATATCCAGTGGCCCAAACGAGATTTTGTTGCATTTTTCGGTAGGTTGCTTTGGACAGGTTGATTATTTTGACGACACCATCAGGATCGCTACTTGCAAGTACGATACCAGCCGATTCTATCGCTACGTCAGTACCGGCTCCGATTGCGATGCCAACATCTGCCTGCGTAAGTGCAGGTGCATCATTAACTCCATCACCTACGAATGCAACCTTTGAGCCATCAGCTTGAAGCTGCTTCACGACATCAGCTTTCTGTCCTGGCAACACCTCGGCATGGTACTCATCGATATTGAGCTCATGAGCCACCCACTGAGCTACACCTTCTGAATCACCGGTGATAATCGCCACCTTTTTACCAGCTTTATGGAGTGAAGCGATAGCTTGCTTAGATTCTTTTCGGATAGTGTCGGCAATCATAATGGCGCCCATGACTTCTTCGTCTTGTAAGACATACACAACCGTCTGACCATTCTTGTGGGCATTTTTGGCCGCGTTTTTATACTTCGCATTTAACTTCACGCTGCGCTCTTTTAGTAGCTGCGGTCCGCCAATAAAATACGTCTTATCACCGATACTTGCTTGGGCGCCACGGCCTGCGAGGGCGGTAAACTTTTGGGCTGATTTAGGTTTAATACCCATTTCTTTTGCTTTTGTTACGATTGCTCTTGCAATAGGGTGTTCGGATTCTTGTTCAACCCCGCTTGCAAACGCAAGAAGCTCTTTTATATTGTCAGCTTGAATATCAACAACACCTTGTTCGCCAGTTGTTAGGGTTCCAGTTTTATCCAACAGAACAATGTCAACGTTGCGGGCAGACTCTAGGGCCGAACGTTCACGCACTAGCAGGCCCGCATTTGCAGCCTTACTAGTGGATATAGCGGTCACAAGTGGAATGGCTAGACCAAGGGCGTGCGGACAAGCGATTATAAGAACTGCAACAACTCTCTCCAGTACAAAGGCGCCCGATTCTCCCGCAACCGACCAACCGATAGCTGTTACTATTGCTGCAAGAAGCGCTACATAGAAAAGATACGCTGCGGCTTTATCAGCAAGCAGCTGCGTCTTCGATTTACTTGATTGGGCCTCTGAAACAAGACGCATAATGCCTGCAAGTGCAGTCTCATCACCAACTCTAGTTACTTTCATGGTTAGTGAACCACTACCATTTACTGAACCTGCAACGAGATTGTCGTTCTTTACTTTATCAACTGGCTTAGATTCTCCAGTTAGCATCGATTCGTTTACTTTTGATTCACCTTTAACGACGAGGCCATCGACTGGAATCTGTACACCAGGACGGATCAATACTTTGTCATTGACTTTTAGTTCACTGACGGCGACCTTTTTTACTCCATCTTTTGTAATAAGTTCGGCTTCATCTGGCAGCAATTTCGCAAGTTCTTTGAGTGCGCCTTGGGCATTCATAACCGACGCCATTTCTAGCCAGTGGCCAAGTAGCATAATTGTGACTAATGTCGCGAGTTCCCACCAAAAGTCCATGCCATCGAGTATGTTGAGGGTGATCAGAGAGCTGTATATAAATGCTACGCTGATAGCCAATGATATGAGCGTCATCATCCCTGGTTGTTTTGACGCAAGTTCCGATTTAGCTCCTTTCAAGAAGACTAATCCACCGTAGAAGAAAATAAATACACCTAAGATAGCTGGAATATAAGTATTGCCCGGTAATGTAAACGCATTATAGCCAAGTAGATTTTGAATGGTTTGAGAGAAATACAATACTGGTATAGTCAACGCAAATGATAGCCAGAACTTTTGCTTAAACATCTCTGGGCTATGTCCAGTATGTTTATCGTGGTCATGTTTGTTGCTATTCATATGGTTATCATGTTCTTGGTGATCCATGATTAACCTCTGATATTTGTTAAATCATAAATCTTCAGCATTTCATCAATAATCTCTTGTTGAGTTTTGTCGTTTCCCTCGCTCATACCTTGTTTGACATGAGTTTTCAGATGGTTTTCTAAAACGAGTTTATTGAGCGACCGAAGAGATTGCTGTATCGCCAGGCTTTGGGTCAATATGTCGATACAATATTCTTCTTTTTCGATAGCCTTTACAAAAGCCTTGAATTGGCCCTCAATAATCTTTGATCTGTGTGTTGCGCGCTTCTTGATATCTTGAATCATAACAATATTATATACCCCCATGGGGTATTTGAGCAAATCGTAACTCTAATAGTTTGAAATTCTTGTTATGGTGTCTCGTTTGTCTCATTTTATTATTGTAAAAAGTTTCTGACCCATATACTTAGCCACGCCAAGGGATCCGAATACCCGAATGTTTTGGTAACCAAAGGTATCTTGGTTTTAGTGAAGCGAAGACAGGGAACTTCAGCTTATAGTTATGCTGGTAGCCCATCTGTTCAAGAGACCCACTACATTTTTTATAAGACAATGAAATAATTTAACGACCTTAGTTGTATAAAGTATGGATGATTAAGAAAATTTATACGAGTGTTTCACGAACGCTATAGCATAACAACCATAAGGAAATAGAGGGTATGTTTCGAAAAAAATTGCTTCGAGAAGCGCTTAGAAGTATCTGGTCACAACGCGGCCGTTCATTCCTGACATCGCTTGGAATTATTATTGGTGCTGCGACGGTTGTCCTAGTAATTGATTTTGGTGAAGGGGCCAAGGCTTCGATTGCTCGTCAATACTCCAACATGTCAGTAACTACGATTTTCGTAAACGCTCCATCAACTTCAGATGGACAACGTTCGAAAATGAGCTACGAAGATACGATAGCTATTCGCGAAAACGCTTCTCATATCTCTGCCGTATCTCCGGTTCTTAGCGGCAAAGTTTCAGTGGTTAACGGAACAACGAGTGAGCAAATAAACGTTGCTGGTGTTAGTGCTGATTTTGAGAAACTTTCTAAGTTAACTTTTGACCAAGGAACTTTTTTTACTGAAGATCAAGAACAGTCAAAGGATCGGGTTGTCGTACTTGGATCGCTTGCAGCCGAAACGCTATTTGGCGAAGAACCGTCTACTATTACTGGTCAAAAACTGACAATTAATAAAAAAACTTATGAAATTATAGGCGTGTTGCCGGAAAGGGGCGGATCTTTTGGACCTCTTAGTATTGATGAGAGTATTTTTATGCCATTTTTAACCGCTGAACGATACGCACTGGCTTCTGGTGCAAAGATGAGTATAAACGCCTCTGCAACCGATCTGGTGTCTATAGATATAGCTATGGATGAGATTAGCGCAATATTACGAGAAGAGCACAATATCTCGGCAGGTGGCGTTGACGACTTCAGGCTCAAGGATATGGGGAGTAATGTTGTTGCTGCCGAAGAATCAGCCCGTACTATGGTACTGTTGCTCGGTTCAGTTGCAGCTATTGTACTAATTGTAGGTGGTATAGGAATTATGAATGTTATGTATATCAACGTTACAGAGCGAACTAAGGAAATTGGACTACGAAAGGCTTTGGGTGCTAAGCGCAAGCAAATACTGACACAGTTCCTGACGGAGGCCCTCGTCATATCACTCTTCGGTAGTCTCCTAGGTGCAACCCTCGGACTCAGTCTTTACCCTTTGATGGCAAACGCGGGATTAGAAGTGGTACATGAATGGTGGGGCGTTTTGCTCGCTATTGGATTTTCTTTGACTATTGGGACATTTTTTGGTTATCATCCGGCGAAAAAGGCAGCCGAACTCAACCCAATAGATGCATTACGATATGAATAACATAAGGAGGATTACTATGAAAAAATCAACTATTATATTTATTGTAACAACAGTTCTTGTCGGAGGAGGTGCGCTTTATTACTTCCTCGTCTTTCAAAAATCGGACAACAACTCCGTTTCGTCTACGACAGTCTTATCTGCGGCGCAAGAACAGGGACAGCCTACGAGGGGTGCTGAGATAAAAGGAATTGTAAAATCCATCGAAGGTAATGAATTGATTGTAGAAAACGAGATCAACACAGTAGAATTGACCGATGAAGAGAAAGCAGCGAAAAAAACTGAACGACAATCAATGAGCCAGGAGGAGCGACAGGCTATTAAAGCTGAAGAGACAGCCCAGGCTGAAATAGAACAGGTGAATATAACTATACCGGTAGGAATTACGATGATGAAATCGACAGGCGAAGCAACTGGGGAGCTTGTTGTGGCCGAATTAGCAGAGATAAAATCAGGTATTTACGTTTCCATATGGGTAAAAAACTACCAAACCGATACGGCTGAAGTTGAGTTCGTTAAGGTTCGTATGACGGAGCAATAGATCGAATATGTGGAAAAAAATAACAACTCACAAATTTTGGAGCTTTGGAATTGGATTACTATTACTTGGGTCGCTTTCTGCTGGTATATGGAATATATATTTCAACAAACCAGTAGCAGTAGAGCCTAAGATTACTGAGGTTAGTGCAAAGCTCGGGATTGTCGCAGTATCGATTGAAAATGACGGTGCGATTACTGCTGAGAAAGCTGTAGTTAATTTTTCCCAAAGTGGGACACTTGACACACTCAACGTAAAAATAGGCGACAAAGTTGTAGCTGGGGACATTCTTGCCGCTTTAGACACTAGTAAACTTACAGCTCAGATCAACCAAGCGCAGGCAACTTATAGCGCCAATCTCGAAAAAGCCACGCGCCTGTCGAGTGGAGGAGTCGAAGTTAACTTAAAACAGATAGCAGTTGACTCTGCAAAAATTGCGCTCACGACTGAGCGTGCAATTTATGACGATGTTGTGAGTAAATTTGGAGTTGGTAGTACGCAGGAACTTACGGAAGTCGCAAAGCTACGGAAAGCTGAAGCCGATGTCGCTACGGCCGAATCTCAACTTGCAGTAACACGAGCTTCGTACAATGATGCAAAATTCCAAGCAAACGCTTCATACGCTGGTCTTGTCGCTACCCAAGCATCTCTATATGATACGCAAATAATATCTCCAATAAACGGTATCGTGACTGGTCTTAACGGTATGGTCGGTCAAACAGTAGGTGGTAGTCAAACTACCCAAAGTGGTTTTATAACTATTACGAACCCTGATTCGATTCTACTTGTAAGCAAGTTTGACGAGGAAGATATTGTAAAAATAAAAGAAGGTCAAGCGATAAAAGCGGAATTCCTCTCTCTCAATACAACCCTAGATGGTAGTGTTGTATACATCTCTCCAGCAGCGATTGTTGATCAAAACGGAATTGTTAGCTACGAGGTACATTCGAGACTCGTCACGAACGAGCACCGCGTTCTCGACGGTATGTCGGCAACCGTTCGATTTATAACAAAACAAGTAGACGATGTTATTACCGTGCCAAATAAAGCTGTAAAGCGGGTTGATGGTCAATCTGTCGTATCTTATTATGACGAGCAAAATAAAATCGTAACAAAACCGGTTATAACTGGTTTTACCGATGGTAAATCTGTGGCGATTACGAAAGGACTAGGCGTTGGTGACCAGTATCTTATTATCCAGTAAGGCAGCCGAACCTCTGATTCGGACGACCAGTATCACCAAGAATTATATTCTAGGTAAACAAAAGGTGTCGATTTTACATGACATTTCTCTGGAGGTATTTGCAGGAGAATTCATAGCTCTTATGGGACCTTCTGGGTCAGGGAAGTCGACACTTATGAACATCTTAGGTTGCCTTGATATAGCTTCATCGGGAAATTATTATTTGAATGGCATCAACGTTGCCAATGAAACTGACGATCGTCTAGCGGAAATCCGCAATCAGAACATTGGGTTTGTATTTCAAACTTTTAA
>RZYF01000036.1 GCA_010014665.1 Candidatus Saccharimonadota bacterium
CAGAGCCCAGCACATCCCGCGAAGCGTTTGACTGGCTGCTTGGCGAAGCGAAGCGTCGCATAGATGCTCCAGATGTGCAGCATCCATATATCGTGGTTGATTTTTTCATCTCTGTAAACTAAGATATCTAAGTCGGAGAAATTCTCCAACAGCTCAAGTAAGGATCAGTGATGAAGAATCTGAAGAAGAAGGCTGCAGCAATCGGCGCAGCGGCTCTCATCTCCATCGGCCTCACCACGGCCGCCGCCCCGCCCGCCAACGCGTTCTCAACGATCGAGATGCACCAGGCATGTCGGTTCGACAACTTCGGCCACAACCAGGGCTCGTGGCTTTGGTCTGCCGAGTTGACGTACCCCAGCCAGGGTGTGTACGGGTGGCGCTGCTACTACGACAACGGCCTGCCTTCACCGAGGTACTCGATGAAGGTCCAGCTCATCTGCGACAACATCTACGGAGGCTCCGCTCGGTTCACCAACCAGAGCGACGCATACTCTTGGTACTGCGGCTGATCTCATGAGTGCAAGCCCCGGTGTCGAAAGGCACCGGGGCGTCTCATATATCATAATACTCATGCTATAATTTGAAATATGAAAAATAATACCTCACAGAAACCGCCAATCAATACAAGTTTAGTAATTGGCTATATATTGCACGCAGCCTCCCTAGCAATGATTATATTTTTAGTCTATAAGGTCAACTTATTAGAATATAGAGTTGAAACGATAAATAAAAAAGGAACTGAATTAAATATGCAGATGCTCCAGTTCAATGCACGCACAAATAACCTAAAAAGCTGCTGGCAAAATAATGACTACGCTTGTCCTGAAAATAAGTACTTCGATGGCAGCAAATTCATACAAGATTAGGTAAATATTTTTATCTTCATACCGAGCCTTTTTACGTCTTGCTCGGGACGCCATCAGGCTTACTCCTGATTCACTGCGATGATCTCGCTCCAGTCTATCCGCCCGAAAGCAGATTGTAGCAGGTCTTGCCACAGACAAGGTTCATCAATCTCGTCGTCAAGCTCGTATCGTAGCATCATCTCGAGCCACTCCGCTTTTTCGTAATCGCGGTAGGTGTCTTTGGCTAATGCTTCTTGCAGTAGCTGGTAGCTCACTTCGTCATTGGTGAGCCAAAGATTCGCTAGCCACGTTTCGTGGTTACTCCACCCATTGTAGGTTTGTACTTCTGCTACGTTCATACTATTACTCCTATTCTCGAGAGGGCTTTCTGCCTCTCTGGCAAAAGAGCACGGGCTGGCATCAGACTGGGTCAATATGGAGCGCCCCTTGACGTTTACCAATGGGACGAACGATATTGACGCGGGATGTGTGCCCGTAAAATGAGGGAGACAGAGGAAGGAAGATTCTTAAATTGTCATCGGTGGTACAATAACAGATATGAGCTTATTTAAAATATCTAGCACTAAGGCAAAACGCCTCAATCCCGTCACTGTACATAACAGCAAACGGGCACTAGAACGAGATATTCAAAAAATATTTGAAGACAACCTTGACGAACTTCTCAATGTTACGTTTCTTGCGCATGAATATTCGACTAGTTTTGGCGGCCGGATGGATACTCTGGGAATCGATGCCGAAGGCAATCCTTGTATTGTCGAGTACAAAAAAGGCCAGAACGACAGCGTTATTAATCAAGGCCTGTCATATCTACGATGGCTTTTGGATCACAAGGATAGCTTCGACAAACTGTGCACCGAAAAGAACGTCACAACTACTATCCAGTGGGGTTCACCTCGGGTCATTTGTATTGCCGAAAGCTATAACAAATTTGACGCCGACACAGCCGACTTACTGCCAATAAATATTGAGTTATACAAATACAAGTTATATGAAGACGATATGCTAGTACTCGATAAAGAGAACTACCAGAAAGTTAAAATCACTGGCATCAACAAGCTTACACCTGAAGATAATGGTGGCAAGCCCGAGAGACTACAGGAAGTCTATACACTAGAAGATCACCTGGCTAAGGCGAGTGCCGGTGTGAAAGATATTTTCGGATCTCTCAATGAGGCGATTCTAGCACTCGACCAGAATATCATCGAAGACCCGAAGAAGTATTACGTTGCCTACAAAATGACTCGAAACTTTGTAGATATTGTCGTAACAAAATCAAAGCTCGTCATATATCTCAACCTAAAATCAGGCAGTCTTGACGATCCAAAGGAGATGGCTCGAGACGTTCAATATCCAGTTCATACTGGCCACTGGGGTAACGGTGATTATGAGGTCAAATTGACAGACATAAAAGACATCGAATATCTCATGACACTTATAAAACAAAGTTACGACGCTAACCAGTAGAGTAGGTAGTAGGGGTATACGCTACCTTGCTCTGTTCGTATAATTTGACAACAAATGGAGTGAGGATTATTTTACATCTGTTTTTAGGGTATAATATTGTTAACGATGACATATAAAATTTCCGAAAGCTAAAGTACGAGATGGCGTTTAACGAGGATACTAGGGTAAAAATTCCTGCAATCATCCATCTAACAAGGTTAGGTTACACTTATTTTTCACTTAAGGATCCTTCGTTTACGATGGACTCCGAGACAAACATAATTACTAACATATTCAATCATCGGCTCCGTGCTCTTAACCCAGACGCTACGTACGACGCCTTAGCCCAAGAGTTACAAGATATCCAGGAAGAATTAAATTTTGATGATCTAGGCCGCTCGTTTTATCAACGATTAATCGGCAAAGGCGAGGGTAGCTTGCAGCTTATTGATTGGGATAACTTCGCAAATAATTCTTTTCATGTCACTACCGAACTAACCTGCAGGAATGGCGAAGATGAATTTCGACCTGATATAACTGTATTCGTAAACGGTCTGCCTCTGTCGTTTATAGAAGTTAAGAAGCCGAACAACCACGAGGGTATTAAAGCCGAACGGGATCGTATCAATACTCGCTTCAAAAATGATAAGTTTCGTAGATTCATCAATGCTACCCAGCTCATCGTCTTTTCGAACAATATGGAGTATGACGATACAGACACAAACAAGCTGCAGGGCGCTTTCTATGCCACAACAGCAAAGAGTACTGACACCATATTCAACAACTTCCGCGAGCAGAAAAAGTCCGAGTACATCGATGAGATCAAAGACGTAGATGAAGCAATAGAGGACTATATACTTGCAGACAACAACTGCAAGATTATCAAATCGTCTCGTGAATTTTTATCCAACAAAGATATTGATACTCCAACCAACCGTATAATCTCCTCATTGTTCACAAAGGGGCGGCTCAAAGACTTCTTGCAATACGCAATTTGCTATGTTGACGAGGTCGATAAAGTTACGAGTAAGATATATATACAAAAACATATCATGCGGTACCCACAGTTCTTTGCAACCAAAGCCATCAAGTCAAAACTCGATGATGGCGTCAAAAAAGGTGTCATTTGGCACACTCAAGGATCCGGTAAAACTGCACTTGCGTTCTATAACGTCCGTTCGTTACGTGACTATTTTGCTAAACAAGGCATCATACCAAAATTCTATTTTATCGTTGACCGCATCGACCTCGCTAATCAGGCGAAAGATGAGTTTAGTAAGCGTGGGCTCGCGGTTCATGCGATTAATAGCAAGAACGATCTACTGAAGGATTTTGCCAACAACACTTCGACCGAAGGTATTACTGTTCTAAACATACATAAATTCCGTGAAGATACCGTAGCTCTTGATGACAGCGGCTATGACATACAAGTCCAGCGTATTTTTTTCATCGATGAAGCACATCGCAGCTATGATCCACGAGGTTCATTCTTGGCTAATCTATACGGCTCAGACAAAAACTCCATTAAGATTGCGTTGACTGGTACGCCCCTTATCATATACAAAGACCATGACGAAACCGGTGACATAAAAGATTCCTCACAAAAAGAAGATAGCAAGACTACCCGCAGTATTTTTGGCGATTACATTCATAAATATTACTACAATGATTCTATACGTGATGGCTATACGCTAAAACTTCTTCGCGAAGAGATAGAGACGAGCTACAAAGAAAAGGTACGTAAAGCCGTCAGGGAAATCGAAGTCCAATCAACCGATATTAACAAAAAAGATTTGTACGCTCATGAAAAATTTGTAACTCCGATGCTTGGCTATATTGTTGATGATTTTAAACAATCACGCATTAGATTCGGTGAAAAGTCTATTGGCGGAATGGTTGTATGCGATAGCTCCCCACAGGCACGCGAGATGTTTCGGCTGTTTAATCAGGAGACTAGTGAACACGGCCTTACGTCGGCACTCATTTTGCATGATGAAGACGACAAAGATACACGAAAAGCTAAAACCAAGGATTTCAAAGACGGTAAAATTGACATTCTCTTTGTCTACTCCATGTTACTTACTGGCTTCGATGCCCCGCGACTTAAAAAGCTATATCTTGGGCGTAAGATTCGCGCTCACAACTTATTGCAGACTCTAACTCGTGTTAACCGACCCTACAAAAATTTCAAACTAGGCTATGTCGTTGACTTCGCAGACATATCAGCTGAATTTGAAGTAACAAATCAGGCATACTTCCGCGAGCTCAAATCTGAATATAGTGAAAATCTAGACGACGAAGATCCAAACAATATTTTTGGATCGCTGTTTATGAGCAAATCAGAAATTGACAAACAAATCTCAGAGGTAGAGACGGCAATCTCCGACTTTACTACTGAGAATCTTGAGACATTCAGCAGTCAAATATCTGCTATCTCCGACCGAACTCAGATACTACAGCTCAAAAACGCACTTGAATCAGCCCGTGATGTTTACAATGTTGCGCGTTTACTGGGCTATACAGAGATTCTAGAAAAGATTGATTTCAAGAATCTAGCAAAACTACTCACTATGGTCAGCGACCGTCTAAAGCTTCTCAATCTCAAAGAAGCCATGAACGACATTAATTCCCAAGAATTACTTAACACAGCAATCGAAGACGTAGTATTCACATTTACGAAAACGGGTGAAGAAGAGCTGCGATTGCTCTCCGAAGATCTTCATAATATTGCAGGCAAAGTCCGCTCAGAGCTTGACAAGAACTTCAATAAAAAAGACCCCGAATGGGTTAGCTTGTATGATGCGTTCGTTAAATTGCTTGATAAGCACCACATAGACCCAGCCTCTGAGAGCCTTGATAGCATGAAGTTTGAAAGTAGTGAACTCAAGAGAATTTTTGATCAGATACACGAGTTGAACCGAAAGAATTCAGTATTGCTCGCGAAGTTCGACGGTGACCGAAAATTTGCCACTATATATAAAATTCAACAGCCAACAGGCAGGGTAAGTGACAACCTGCCACTTTATAATCTCCTTGGGGATGCGAAGGCAAAGATTGATGCTCGTCTACAAAACCTTAACCTATTATCAAATCCAGGATATTTCAGACAAGCAACGGGCCAAGACATTGTGTCGTGCTTCAAAGAAGGCGAATATGAGGTAAATGCGGGAATTGTTAACGCCTTAGCCGACACCACGGCCGACGAATACCTTAACGAGTACCAGGGGGAATATTGATGGAAGTAACTGATTTTTCAAACAAAGCCAAGCAACTAGTCGATGACATTAAGGGTGTATGCAACAATGCCGGTTTAGGTGGCGATGCCAACGAATACAAGATTGTCACACAAAGTTTCTTGTATAAGTTCATAAATGACAAATTCCTGTTCGAAGTTGCAAAAATCAATCCGAGTCTTACGTCTTATGATGATCTAAAGGCTATTGGGGACGACAACTACGCCATGCTTATGACCGAACTCGGTACTAGTGCAGCTCATCTGAAGCCAGAACACCTACTCGAATATCTTTTCAAGCACCAGAATGACAGCAACTTTGCAAAAGTTTTCGATGACACCCTAAACGATATTGCAGTCGACAACGCCACGGTATTTTCCGTCCATACCGCCGGCAATACCGAGATCCGTTTGTTTGAAGAAGAGCTCATCCAAGATGCGGTGAACGACAAATCCAAGCACGACGAAACCGCACGGCTGCTTATAAATAAACTGACGAATAGCAAGTTTAATTTCGATGGGCTTTTTGCGGCAGGCTTTGACTTCTTCTCGACCCTATTTGAATACATGATCAAGGACTACAACAAAGATGGTGGCGGCAAATACGCCGAGTATTATACACCTCACTCAATAGCCAAAATTATGGCCGAAATTTTAGTTGGTGACAGTTCGCCAGCAAACGTGACGGCGTACGATCCAGCAGCCGGTTCGGGTACACTACTGATGAACATCGCTCACAAGATCGGCCAAGACAAGTGTACGATTTATTCACAGGACATGTCACAGAAATCATCGAACCTACTTCGATTGAACCTTATCCTCAATAATCTCAGTCACTCTATTGATCATATTGTGCAAGGTAATACCATTACCGAGCCAAAACACATCACCCAGAAGTTCGATTATGTCGTTAGTAACCCTCCATTCAAACTTGATTTTTCCGATGACCATGAGAGAATAGCTAGCCTGCCAAATGTTAATGACCGATTTTTTGCAGGTTTGCCGAACATTCCTGCCAAAGACAAAGACAAGATGGCAATTTATCTACTATTCATCCAGCACATAATGCACAGCCTTACGGATACTGGTCGTGCTGCGGTTGTCGTGCCTACGGGCTTTATCACGGCGCAAAGCGGTATCGAAAAAGCAATTCGCACTAAGCTTGTAGACAATAAGTGGCTGAAGGGCGTAGTTTCCATGCCCTCAAACATCTTTGCAACTACAGGTACCAATGTATCGGTATTGTTTATAGATAAAGCAAATACCGGCAAAGTCGTGTTAGTGGATGCTTCAAAGCTTGGCAAAAAGGTCAAAGAAGGTAAAAATCAAAAAACCGTGCTTAGTAAAGAAGAAGAGCAAAAGATTATTGACGCCTTTAGTGCAACAGAGGCAATCGAAGATTTTTCCGT
>RZYF01000007.1 GCA_010014665.1 Candidatus Saccharimonadota bacterium
CATAAACACAATAATAAATCAAGACACAGTGGTCAAATATCCCGGTCAAACAGTTTGTCCGACCGGGATATTGTTTTGACACCTGTTTGTTTGCCTATATTGTAAAACAACGCTTCTGATTATTCAATTGGTCAGTGTTTACTACAACAATCCCGGCCTCAAATGAGACCGGGAAAGTAAATCTATAGTTAAGAGTAGACTACGACTCTTCTTTGCGAATCTTGCGAATAGTTAGAAAACCGTTACGTGGGTTTTCAGTAACTTCGTAGCCTTCTGGAAGCAAGGTTGGTTCACCTTTACCACCTTGTACCTTTGCGAAAAAGTAAATAGTTTGGTTTTTACCACCACGCAAAGTGACGTCTTTCTTGTGCAAGAAGTATTTTACTCCTTTAGAGTTCGTGTGTTCGTAAACTGCAACTGCCATAAGCTGTGCTTCCTCCTTTTAGTACTTACATTCTCTAAGATACCTCTGTCGACTAGAGGTGTCAACACTTAAAGCTCAGAAAATCGTCTCTTAAGAAGAATCCTCAGAGCAATCACCCCTGTTGTGCGCATGATAATTAGCACAACAATTATTACAGAAAAAAGAACCGAAAACCCGGCTGGATCAGGCGACCAAAGCGGAGATGCGAAATTAACTCGATATAAATCTGGGTTTGGCAGTTTAGTGCTAGCTGACGGATCCGCTTGAGCACTGAGAGCCGAAACTCTATCCTGAACGCATTTTACATAATCTTCACGAAACGACTCTAGGTTATAGCGCCACTGAGAGCGACACTCCAGTTCAGCCGCCTGATATTCAGCAGAATTGGGGTTTATCCCACTGGGCGCAATCTGTTGAGCGGCCAATTTATCGCGTTCGTATGACTTAGCCAGATAAAATCCATTGCCCAAGCTAGTATTCATATGCCCCGAAACGTACTCTTGAAGATCTATCAGAGCCGCTTTGAGAATCTCTTGGCTTTCTGTTTCGTCAGCCTGGACAACAGCGTGTCGCAGCTCCATCATGTTAAGGCTATTCAGGCGTAAAAATGTAGCTGATACTATGACAGACATCAATAAAACAACCAAGAGTTGCCATGTTTTGACGCGGTTAATCTGCTGTAGCCGTTCACGCAGCTTGTCTTTTTGTCGTTTGGTATCCCACCTCATACTATTTCCTAGTATACCCGTTTAGCGACGCACCCGCAAAGAGGGAAAGCCGTTATTTAGATAAAACAAATACATTAACGCTGCTGCAATAAACATCAGTTGCATTCCATTGACCTCGCCGAACTTCCAAACCAATAATGCACCGAACGCTATAAACAGCATCGCTCCCAGATATTGAAACGCAGCCAGAAGTGCAAAATAAACTACACGATACCCTGGTACACTATCTGGTACATCGTATTGCGCCCGGATAAATGGCATAGCGTAAGCACTGAGACCAACTTCGTTAGCAACATTCATAGCACCAGCTCCAAGCGGTGTGCTAACAAAAGGTCGTAAAACATGAATTAAAGCACTCGTACCCACTCCGAAAAAGAAAAGTTCTCGACCTTTTTTACTGTCTATTAGGACACCATATATACGTGAAATAATTAACGAAGCAAAAACAGATAGCGAAAACATAAAACCAAGCTCCATATACACTCGACTATCCTGGGTACCAAATATAGCTATAGCAATAAAAAGAGGCCAAATTGAGCTATTGATCGTTATATCGCCCCCATTAGCAGCCGCCATACGAAACTGACGCCAAAGCTTTTTCCAGGGTAAGCCCCGAAAAACTATACGCTGATGATTTTGTATACTTTCAGCAGTACCAAAGAGTGGCATGGCTGATACAACAATCAATAACGCTGCTATCCACATGACAGACTCTGGGGTAAATCGATATGCCAAAATACCTCCAATTGCCGGTGATATTCCAGCAGCGATACGCTCAGCAGTGCGCATCCATGCTAATTCTCGCCCCGCCGCATTGATGTTTTTAATACTCGAAAACTGCACATCAGTAGATATCAATAACAACGACAGCGAAACCGCTTCAAAAGCGAAGAAACCAACCACACTTTCAAATCCATAGATTTCGATCATCGATAGCGAAACAAAAGCAGGTATTGCAGTAAGATTACTCAGAAGCATAGTGCGCTTGGGCCCAAACCAAGCAACTATATACGCTGACAGAATACTCATGAGCACACGGAAGGCATAGTAAACGACTAATATCAAGAAAAGATCTATGACCGGGTAGCCTTTTTGGTACAAAATTATTAATACAAACGATCCGATCAGACCTTGGGCAACGATCCGAATAAACCGTGAAGCATAAAGTTGAGCCATTTCAGCAAAAGACGCTGTGCGCCAATAAGATTTTGTGGACATTAATAAGCTAGATATTCGACGAAACATGTTTAGATATATTTATTTTTGTTGATTACCCCAATATTATACTCTCTCGGAGTGAATCAAGGAAGGAGACTTCAAAGATCCCGACCCCGTATGCTATGCATAATAATAATTGTAATATCCTATGTTGATTATTTCTTTTTGCAAATAAATCCCACTCCTGCTTCGTGTTGTATACTAAAAACATATGAGGATATATTTTTCGGGTGTTGGCGGTGTCGGAATTGGGCCACTTATGGAAATAGCGCACGATGCAGGCTACGACGTAGTTGGGTCGGACATAGCAGAGTCACTCATGACGAAGAGCCTAGTGCAAAAAGGTTTAGAGGTGAATATAGGTCAAAACTATTCACAAATAGCACAGGTGTACCAAAAAGCACAATTTGATTGGGTTGTTTATTCAGCCGCTCTGTCTCCAAATAACCCTGAGTTGGTTTTTGCTCGCGAACATGGTATCCGCACTAGCAAACGCGACGAATTTCTTTCGGAATTACTGCGTCAAAAAAATCTCAAACTAATCGCAGTTGCTGGTACCCATGGAAAAACCACTACCACTGGCCTTTTAGTTTGGTGCCTCCAGAAACTCGGTATACCAATCAGCTATTCTGTCGGTACGACTTTGTCGTTTGGCGAAAGTGGACGATATGATCCAACCAGCCAGTATTTTGTCTATGAGTGTGACGAATACGACCGCAACATGCTCCATTTTGAACCCGATTACACAATTATTACATCGCTAGACTATGATCATCCAGATACTTATCCTACAAAAAAATCTTACGTGGAGGCTTTTGTACAATTTATTGAACAATCAGGTTACAGTTTTATGTGGGGCAAAGACCGTCGCAATCTAGATGCTCCAGATATAGCAGCAAGCTATGAAGCCTACGACAAGCTCATGGACCTGTCTGAGTTTACCTTACCTGGTGTTCATATGCGTCAAAACGCATTTTTGGTCAGTCGATTACTTAAAAGAATTCATGATGAAACGATTTCAGCTAAGCAAATTCAAGAAGCAATCAATAGTTTTCCTGGAACTTCTAGACGTTTCGAAAAACTTGCCGACAATTTATATAGCGACTATGGGCATCATCCAACCGAAATTGCTGCAACTCTGCAAATGGCTCGAGAAATTTCCGAACATATCGTCTTAGTCTATCAACCACACCAAAACATTCGTCAGCATGAAGTTCGTGTCGATTATACCGACTGTATGCAACTTGCCGAATCGATATATTGGCTACCAACCTATTTGTCGCGCGAGGATCCTAAACTAGAAATCCTGAACCCCGAACAACTCACCGATTCCTTAGTCAACCGTGCATCAGTCAACTATGCCGAGTTAAATGATGACCTATGGCGAAATATCCAAACCGAGATTAAAAACGATAAACTCGTTCTACTAATGGGTGCGGGATCTATCGATGGTTGGGCGCGACAGAAACAAAATAAATAGGTAAATTCTGTTGGGTCCATTTTTTTTCATATGTCGTCATGATCTTGTATTCATCCTCTAGATTGGATTCGTGCAAATCGTTAGTAAGCTGTTGAATCTGCCAGTTATGGGCTGCAAATTGTTCAAGCGACCAGTCGAAAAGTGCGTGACTATCCGTTTTCATATATAATTCTGCATTTTTAAACACTAGAGCTTTTTTGTATATTTCCAGAAAATTTGGAGCGGTCAAACGACGTTTGGCATCGCTTTTTTTTGGAAACGGATCAGAAAACGTTAGCCAAAGTTCCTGCACGCTTCCCGCGCTAACTACCTGTAGTAGCTGATCAGCTCGTGAGCGCACAAAAAATATATTGTTTAGACCTCGCGACTCTGCCTCACGGCCACCTTTTTGTAGACGATCGGCTTTGACGTCTAGTGCGATGTAGGTTTTCTCAGGATGAAGTGTTGCTAGTTCAACCAGAAACAGCCCTGTCCCCGCTCCAACCTCAAGTACAATTTCACTCGATTTTTTATCTAACTTTTGCCACTGAACAAGTTCATAACAGTTTCTGGTATTAGCAAACTGGGCAAAACGGTATTTTTTGCGCTTACGAACAATTACAAAATCATCCGGCTCAAGCATAGGGGTTTTATGGTCATCTGAAGTCATGGCTGATATACTAACATATCATGACAGCAATAGATTTTGAAGTACTCTTACAGGGACTAGTTAGATGGCTAGCTGACCCGGGAATAATAATCTTTAGTATCATAATCAGTGCCGTAATTGTTAGCCATTTTGGCGGCAGCATAATCGCCAGCCTAATCAGACAAACTATACGTCCTCATGTACTAAACGGTTTAACTGACGAGGATGCCGTCAAGAGACAAAACACACTTATCAGCCTGTTTACTACAGTGCTAAAAACTTTGGTTGCTATAGCAGCATTCTCCATGGTTGCAGTGAAACTATTTCCGAGTGTTGATTTCGGACCACTTTTTGCTAGCGCTGGAATTGCCGGCATCGCCATCGGTTTCGGCGCTCAGTCGATTATTAAGGATTTTTTAAGCGGAGTTTTCATAATCTTAGAGAACCAGTATCGGGTTGGTGATGTGGTGGATATCGAGGGAGCGGCCGGCACAGTCGAAAAACTAACAATTCGCTCGACGATCCTACGCGACTTCGATGGCAATGTACACTTTCTACCTAACGGTAGTGTTTCACACGTAATCAACAAAACCATGGGCTTCTCTAAAGTCAATTTTTCAATTACGATCAAACCCGAAAACGATCTAGATATGGTGATAAAAATTATCAACGCTACCGGGAAAAAATTAGCTGACGACAAGAACTGGGCAACCAAGATCATAGAGGCACCACAGTTTTTCAATATTTCTAGTTTTACCGACGTATCGGTTGATATGTCAGTAGTTGGTAAAACCGAACCATCAGAACAATGGGGTGTAACTAGCGAACTGAGACGACGATTACTCAGCGAATTCAGCAAAGCTGGTGTCGAATTAGCTCATGCGCCTCTAGGAATATCAAAGAAATAATTACTCGACAGTCTCTGGTACAGAAACAAGTTCGAGTTGTTCGTCAGAAAGCGCCCCTTGATCAAAACGGCTATTACCGTCTAATAATTTACGTTTAGCATTGAACTCTTTTAGAAACAGATCCACAGCTTTTTTATCTAGCTTACCAGTAGCCTGAAACATACCAGCTTCTTCTTGACGCTGCACTGATTCACGGACAACTTCATAGCCTGGTCGACTAATATCTAATCTCGAAACATCGTTAATGTGATAAATCCACATGCTTACCCATGTTAGAATTGCGGTTACTAGTAGCGCCATTAAGACCACTACTGCTAACTTGTTACCACGCAACCAGTTTATAGCTAGCTTGGCTCTACCGTTCATTTGTTGATTCCTCGCTTCATAATAAAATATTTCCTACATTATTGACGCTTTTTTCGTATTCATCTAAGTAGAAGTCTATCTGATTAACGTGCCCCTCAAGACGCGTTCGATTTTCGCGAACCCTGGTAAGTGAGTCGTAAAAATCTGTCGGCGCTTCTTTGCAATCCATTTTCTGTATATCGCTCAGGTCATCGTCGTAAGTTGTATATGTTTGGGTAAACGCTTTGATTTCTTTTTCGTAGTTGCTGGTGATACTCAATAACTCTGGTGCGTCTATTCGACTCTGTGCAACCCTGGTATTTAGCTTTACCATAAGCTTAAGTATTGAGTCATATCGAAAGCCTCGGTTGATGCGTGCAGGTTTGTCGGATTGCTGTATGCGACCCAGCGTAACCTGAGCAACCGAACAATTAGCCAAGACGGCGTTTAATTGAGCGTCACTAAGAGGTGCGCTCTCAGCCGAAACTAATGGAGAAAAAGCTATTACCAATGCGCAACATATTAATAAATATTTTCTCATGTCACTACAATTATGGATGTTTTGTCATGCTAGGTCAAACCTCTTTACTGAAGTATCTTCCTACGGTATGTATAATAACTATAATGAATATAACAAAATACATACACTCATGCGTTGTTCTTGAAAAAAATAATCAATCAATAATCATAGATCCAGGAATTTGGAACGATGATTTGAAAATACCAGAAAATACAGCTGGTGTTATCGTTACTCATGAACATCCGGATCATTTCGACTTAGAAAAACTCCGAATAATTTGTGATCTAAACCATGAAATATACATATATTCGCACGTGGACTTAATTGGACAATTGAGCGGTCTACCCAGCAAAGTGGTTACCTCGGGCGATGAGCTAGAGATTGGCGGCTTCTTTGTGAAATTTTTTGGAGACACACACGCTATAATCCACCCTGACTACCCTGCTGTTGCAAATCTGGGCATAATTGTCGACCAAGAAAGCTTTTGCTATCCTGGTGACTCATTCTCCCACCCTAACCGTCAGATAGACGTTTTAGCGCTTCCTATAGCTGCTCCTTGGCTTAAAATAGCTGAGGCTATGGATTATCTAGTCGCAGTTGGCCCAAAGCGTGTGATGCCCACCCACGATGCTATCTTGTCTCAAAGAGGCAAAGACGTATCCAATGCTTGGATCCGAAAAGTCTGTGACGCAAATAATATCGAATTTATGGTGTCAGGCGATTAATATCGCGTGGGAACAAAGTAGCTTCTTTGACATTGTTTAGACCAATCACACGTTGAGTTAGACGCTCAAGCCCTAATCCAAAACCTCCGTGGGGAGGTAGACCGTACTGAAATGCCTGGAGATAATATTTGAAACCGGGATCATCAGGTGAAGCGCCGATTTTATCCCTAAGCTGCTCGACTAGTACATTATAACGGTGTTCACGCATTGGGCAAGTCATGATTTCTACGCCACGAAATAGAAAGTCACTTCGCTCAGCCAAGTCTGGATTGCTAGACATTTTTTTGTGATAGAATTTCATTTCGCTGGAAGGCCACTCGGTTACAAAGATAGCTTCGGTACCAAGATTCTTTTTAGCGTAGTCACAGATCCACTTTTCTTCGGCCGGTGTTAGATCGCGCTTGTCTTCGACTACAGTCTTGTTATGCTTCTCGAACAAATCATGTACTTCTTTGAGCGTAATCGAGACTGCTCTATCAGGCAGTACTGGTTTGATTGCATTCCATCGCTTTAGTTCAACCTCGTGCTTTTCCCAAACGTGGTCAACAACATAACGAAGTAGTTGATGAGCAAATTCTCTTAGCTCATCGAACGATACAAAGCCCATTTCAGCATCAATCGTAATAAATTCGCTCATATGACGAGTTGTCGCGCTTAGTTCGGCTCGGTAGGTCGGGTTCGTTTCGAAGACCCGCTCAAACACACCAACCATCATTTGCTTGTAAAATTGAGCCGATTGCGCGAGTGTAGCTGTCTTGCCAAAATAATCCAAAGTAAATGTTTCCGCCCCACCCTCAGTAGCCTCTGCTAATAATTTAGGTGTATTCATCTCTGTAAAATCATTAGACCGAAAGTATTCTCTTGCAGACTCTAGCACGGTTGCCTGAATCCGGAATATTGCCGTCTCATCAATATTCCGAAGCCCAATCACTCGGTTATCGAACAATGTGTCTAGGTTGTCGGATTTATGGCTCAATGGTTTATCGATTTCGATTGGCGACTCATCGACAACTGGTATATCTACGGTCACTTTGACGTCGTGTAGCTCTGCTCCACCTGGGGCGCGATCGTCGGCTACGACATTACCGGTAAACGCTACAACCGTGCCTATCTGCATGCCTCGTAATTTTTCTATCTGATTTTTATCTTCGATAAGCGCTTGAGTCAGCCCACTACGATCTCGTACCGAAATAAAGTTCAGACCACCAAGTAGCCTTTTTTTGTGTATCCAACCACGAATAATTACCGACTCGCCAACATGCGCTTTCAAGTCTCGCGCCAAAGTTCGTTCCATATCAAAATCTCCTTTTTTCTAGAGTAAATTGTATCACATAACTCAGATTATTTTTCTAAATCGTCTGCGATATCCTGCCCAATCAACTCAGCAAAGACATCTTCGAGACTAACCACACCGATCATTTTCTTGCGGTCATTCGTAACCACTGCTAGATGTTGATGTTTTTTGACGAATAAGTTAAGTACACTCGAGAGGTTTTGGTCGTGATTGACAACCATAACTGGCCGACGCATAGCATCTTCTACGATTTTTTGCCCGACCGTAACGTCGACAATATCCTGAAGATGCAGTATCCCAACTACGTGATCGATATCTTGGTCGTAAACCGGGAAACGGCTATGACCAGTTTTATACATTTCGTCTAACACCAGAGGACCGAGAACTTCGTCTTTGCTAATAGCCACTACGTCTTTCCGAGGAGTGAGGATATCGTCAACCTTTAAACTGTCAAATCGTAGATTTGCTTTTAGACGACTTAGTTCCGCCCTTGTCATAAATCCGTTCGATCCTTCAACCAGCGCCATCAATTCATCCTTTGAGTTTATCTGAAAAGTCGGTTCGGAGATTGACGTCTTCCATGGTGATAAAAAAGGCTTGATCGGTTCTATTAACTCTTCTAATAGTTTGCGGGTTCGTCTCTCAATTAGCTGTCCAAAAACCAGAAAAGGCTTCAGTCTGGCGATAACCGGCAATAAAACTATCCCAACAAAGGCTATAACCAAACCAATAGCGCCTGGTTTTTCTAAAATCACAAGATATACAAACCACACTATAGATATAGAAACAATTATTTCTCGAAGTGCTTTCATATAAACGTTTTGTTCCAACTCTCGGGCTTCCAGAATCGCCGCGCTTTCACCTTTTTTTAGCAATCGATTGCGTTCAAACGTCGAAAACTGAATTTTTGGCTGAAAACGCAGAGCACTCAATATTACTAAAATTATCCAAATTAGGGCATACCACATAACCTTTATTGTACCCTAATGATGAGCTATACTAGTAGTTATAAATTTTTTACATGGAGAGTTTTAGAAAATGAATCGCACATCTTGGATAGTCTTAGTTACTGTATGTGTCCTAGGCCTAGGTGGATTGGTAATATTTACCAAAAAGGACGCTGTAGACGTCGACAATATCGATACTTTTAGTATCGTTAAACCATCCGGTGAATCTGTTGGAGACCATGTCTATGGCAAAGTTGATTCCAAAGTTGTATTTTTCGAATATGCCGATTTTCAGTGTCCCGGTTGCGCACCATCTGAGCGCAACCTATCAGTCATAAGATCAATCTACAAAGACAAAGTGGCTTTCGTATATCGCAATTATCCAATTACCAGTATTCACCCGAACGCCTTAGCCTCAGCTTCGGCAGCCGAAGCCACTCAATACCAAGGAAAGTACTGGGAAATGCATTCTTTACTTTTCGAAAGACAGAACGAATGGTCAAGCCTTTCGATTAGCGATCGTGGAATGGCTTTTGTTGAATACGCCAAACAGTTAGGTATAGACGAAAACCAGTTCAAAACCGATCTCGCTCGCAAAGAAGTCCGAGACAAGATACAGATCGACCGGGCACTTGCTGACAAAGCCGGTGTTAATTCTACGCCAACTTTCTTCATAGGCTCAAAGCTCCTCGACTCCGATACTACCAACGATATAATTCAGCAATCTGGGAAAAAGCTCATGGACGAACTAGACAAAGCACTAAAAGAAATTGGCGAAACACCACCGTCTCGAAACCAATAGACCGATGTTTGTTATCAAAAATCTATAACCAAAAAACACCCGGTCAGATAACCGGGTGTTTTTAATTATTGACTGAGCAGATATTGTTGCCACTCAGCAGGTAGGATCTCTACCTCAACGCGCTGAGCACGTGAAGGCGCTTTGCGAATTGATATTAACATTCTAACTCCTGTATACAACACCTAAAAGGCATTCTGTATACGTAATCGCTTCTTCGTGTTTAAACTACTAGCTGTCGACCGTAGGCACCAGACGCAGCTCGAAGACGCGAACTTAATCATACCAATCCTGCCTTTTCAGGTCAAGCATAAGCATATTGCTAAAAGCCTATTAAATTATGCGTTTACGCCAAGCTAACCAGATGGTTACTATCATGACAATAAATGTTGTGCCAACAACTATAGAATATGCCGCCGGATGGTCACCGAACGGCAATCGTACATTCATACCATACATACCGAAGAACACGTTTGGTAGCGCAATTAGCACCGTAGCCATTGTAAGCAACTTCATGGTACGGTTTAGCTCGTTACCCGAAATTGTTGCATATGCTTCACGAATGTTTATTATGGTCTTGATACTACTAAGACTTGTTTCGATCGATTGTTCGTTGTTCAATAGTAAATCTTCGATCAAATCTTTGTCTTGCTCATATATAGGTACATATTTGCCTAGACTCAGGCGCCGCAAAATAGCTGACATAGGCTGAAGCGCCGAAACAAATTCGTTGAGTTCGTCCTCGATAGTCACAAAATCTACAAAATCCTCTCGAGCTACACTATGGGAACGTAAGCGACTACGAATAATCTGGATACGACGAGATACTTTGTTTAAAAATACCTCATATTGATCGACTACTTCATCCATTAGGAGCAACATCAACTTTGTACGCTGAGTCGTGGCGTAGTTAGTATTATTCTGCAAAAACTTTTCAAGGCGCGGAAATGATCGATAGGCTATGGTAATAAAAAGTTCTGGTCCAACTATAATCAACAGAGGTGAAGTAGCCGGCTCGTTCTCTTCACTGTTGTATACATGTCGAATATAAATATATGCCATTTCGCCGTCGCGCTCGAGGCGCGGCATCTCATCTTCGTCTAGAGCATCTTCGAGATCACCTATATCAAGCTGGAATCTACTAGACAAGTCTACGATCTCTTTTTCGGTTGGATGTTCAACACTAATCCAAGCGCCCGGCCTATACTCGTCGAGTACCTGGACTTCATCGTTTCGTACCGACTTAAAATAATAAGAAATCATACTCTATTTATTTAATCACGGCCACTAGTAAAACGCTAGCAAAATACATATGCTAATTCAAATATCGTTATTGTAAATAATTTATAATAACGATATTTGATATTAAATTCGATTATCGCAATTAAAGCCGGTGTGACTGGTCATAACTAGCTCGCGTACATATGCCTACGTTGAGACCAAACGTATCCTGCCGTATATGTCACTAAAGCGTAGGCACCGAACAGTACGCCAGTATATAGCAAATCACCAACGATCATGTTGCGATAAAAAGGTATCGCGTTTACATAACTAAGAACAAGTTGATCTAGGCTACCGCCATACATGCGACCTTCTGCCCATACCGCAAAATTAGTAATTATGAAAAATGCAGTCGAAGACATCAGGCTCGCGCCAGCTATTCTCATAACAGTTCGTTGGTTATATAATTTACGACCAATCAAGACAGCTAAGGCAAAACTAAGCCAGACGACTATTGATAATGAGTGAAAACCGATAAACAAATCACTCAAAATCATGGCACCGATCGGGACTATGAATGCCCACTGGCGTGGTAGCATAGCCCCACCGAACAAAGCTACTGCAGTCAATGCCGTAAAATTGGCTGGATGAGGAACAAAACGACTCCAAACTGCAAGCCCGATTAGAGCTAGAACAATCGCTATCTTGAGTATCTTGTCTGCTCGTTTATTACTCATCTACTGTATATCCTCTAGCTTCCAGGTAATACTGTCGCTGTTGTTAGTTTTGAGCGTACCAGCTCCTTCGGTGGCATATGCGTCATTTACGTAAATTGCCCAATAATTTTTGTTGTCTTCAGACGCCAAACCATTAATTCCAACTATCATCGTACCGTAGGCACTTTCTTTTGTGCTGACTTCAGTTAGACTTTGAAGAACTGCTAAAGCTGTTTTGCCATCTTGACCTTGATATTTAACTTCTTTACCGTCTTTTGAGAATTCAATCTTTGGCTCAGCTACCTGTGAGGTTTCGTTGTTTGCTGGCGTCTCTATTTTGGACTGACTATCGGTGTACCATCCAACAGCAAAAAATGATAATACAATCACGAAAGCTGTAACTAATATTCCTGCTATAATTTTTTGATTTTTTGTCATGATTGATAATTCCCTTTCTTTAATATAAAAAACCCGCTCTTTTCCAAGCGGTCGACGCAAAAATCTAAATAGATTGTTGTGCTTCCTGCTCGGAAATCGCCTTTTTGCCAGAGTTGGAATTCGGACTTTTTGAACATCTACCCTTATAGAAACTTGTTCAAATAACCGTTGCGGCACAGTTCGTGATTTTCACACGATTCCCCAACTCTGACTGGCGTATATTTGTTAACATATTTATTGTAAACCCAAAATATAGCGTTTACTAGACATTTAAGACACAAAATGTAGTATTTTTCACTCAGTAAAATTTTTGTGTGATAAATCCAGATCGGTACATAGCACTCGAGCTAACGATAATTCGTAAAACTGAGCGGATAATCTAGGTCGGCCACTTTGAGAGTGTTCATAACGGCCTGAAGCTCATCTTTACTGCCACTAACTACACGAACAGCGTCACCTTGGATTGATGGTTTTGCTTTCGGGTGAGCGTCGCGTATGATTTTAGATACTGATTTGGCTTTTTCCTGTGTCAATCCGTCAATGAACGGCACATCTTGCCAAGCACGCAGATTCGCTTCGTTAACCGGTTTTGTTAAATCTAGCACCTTTGATGTTATGCTCCGAACAGCGAGTTTCTTACGCAATATATCTAGAACCTGATCAATTTGCCACTCATTTGCAGCAATCAGCTTTATGCCAGATTTGTTTTCAAGCCACTCTATGGCTGCTGGGGTACCGCGAAAATCATAACGTGTTTCTATCTCGCGCTGTGTCTGGTCGAACGCGTTATTCATCTCTGCTTTATCGTAGGTCGAAACGACATCAAAACTGAAATTAGCCATATTATTATACAACCTCTATTCAGTTGGTGCCATGTGCTGTGTGTCGCGTAGTTTCTTTTCCTCTAAAAAGAGAATCGTGACAAACGCGAGTACCATGAGTAAGGAAGCAATCATAAAGATGTTGTGAAGTGACTTTGTAAATGCATCAACAACCTGCGTACTGAAATCTTGTTGCTGGGATTCGAACTTCTGCTTTGCAGCTTCTGCGACTGGCGCAGGAAGATTTGTAAATGCCTGTTCCGCACCATCCCGAATTTGACTCTTGGCCATGTTTATACGAAGCAGTGCGTCGGCATCAAGGTCGCCCTGGAGCACCTGAGAAGCCGCAGGTGAGACTTTAAGTGTCTGAATGTAGGGAATATTGTTCGGGTCACCAATAGCGGTTAAGATACCCGCAGTAAGAATACCTGAAAAAATAGCCGTACCAACCGTCGAACCAAGACCGCGAAACAGCTGGACACTAGAGGTAGCTGCACCGAGATCTTTCTGCTCAAACTCATTTTGGACTGCAAGACTGAGGATTGGCATCGCCATGCCAAGCCCAAGACCAGCAAAGGCCATAATAACGGCTTGATGCCAATACGGTGAATCAGACTGAAGCGTGATAAGTGCCAAAATACTAATTGCAGCCATGCCAAGACCAATAGCAATAAACCGCTTATATTTACCTGTTTTAGCAATCAGCTGACCTATGGCTATAGAACTAACCATGAGTCCACCAACCATCGGCAGTAACATCAGGCCTGCCTGCGATGCGGTAGCACCGAAGACTTGCTGGTTAAACTGCGTTAGATAGAGAATGACTCCAAGGAACGCGGCGCCGAAGAGTACTGACACGATAGCCATGAGTGAATACGTCTTTTTGTTGAAGAAACGGAGTGGCAAAATAGGCTGTTTCGCATGTTTTTCCACCCATATAAAGGCAGCGCCAAACAACAGAAATGTGACAAATAAAGTAGCTTTTATGAAGTTCAGGCTTAGGCCATTTTCAATGAGCCCATTAAATACGACCTGCGTATTATCAACTGCAAGCACCAACGCAGAAAGTGAAACTGTTATGAAAGCCGCTCCTAGATAATCTGGGGTATGTACCCCTTCATGCTTCGTTTGCGGAGTATAACGCGCAATCAGCAAGGCGGCGACTATGCCGACCGGCACGTTAATAAGGAAAGTCCAACGCCAGTTTGTCGTCAGCCCAAAGATTGTCTGACCATCTGTAAGCCAACCACCGAGTAGAGGTCCAATGACAGAGCTCATACCGAAAACTGCACCAATTAATCCTTGCCACTTACCTCGTTCACGGGGTGAAAAAAGATCTCCCACGATAGTAAAAGCATTCGCAGTAATAATACCACCACCAATCCCCTGCAAGGCCCGCCAGGCAATAAGCCATTCGATACTTGGCGCCATACCACTGAGGAGTGACCCGATCGTAAAGATTGCCACACCAATGATAAGTAGTGGTCGGCGTCCGAACATGTCAGACAGCTTACCAGCGAGCGGCACCGTGACAGTCGAAGTTAGCATATAGGCAGTAATAACAAAGCCAAGGCTGGAATAACTGTTGAACTCTTTAACTATCGCGCCAAGCGCTGTTGCAATAATCGTCTGGTCAAGTGCTACAAGCAGCAACGCGCTCATGACTGACAGCATAACAATTAGCTTTTGCCGTTTGGTAATATTATGTAGCATTATTCCTTTCCGCCTCTTTGTTCTTTGAAGTACGCACATCGATTACCCATTTGCACGACATATTCTTGGGCTTGCTCTTCGGTAATAAACGCAATCGATTTTTTTTCATCAAAATACAGTGCTACCAATTTATCGCCTGGCTTGATTCTCATCTTCTCTCGCACTTCAGAAGGAATAACCACCTGACCTTTTGGCCCAACCGTCACTGTTCCAGCTAATTTTACGTGTTTATGAAATGACATAGTTATAAATGTTATACATGTATAACTATGTTGTCAACTGATTATTGCTAGGGAATACTCAACGCGTATTTTATGTGGGTAAGTGAGTAACCACTCATCGACTGCGCGAGCAACGCCAGGAAGAGCTTCGCTAGTATAATCGTCGACGACTATGATAGCCCCGGGAACAAGGCGTGATTCTATGAGACAAAGAGATTTTTTAATCGAGTTGTAGTAATCACCATCTAGAAACGCTAGGGCAATTTTTTTGGGTACATCATCAGCTGAGAAATTTTCAAACCAGCCTTTGTGAATCTGTGGCAATAGTAACCCAGCTTTTTTGTAGTTTTGAATAAATTGTTTTTTACTGACAGACAATTCGCCTGGCCTAAACATTTCACCAACACTCGACTGGTCTTCGACACGCTTTTCGGGCAATCCTTCGAAAGAATCATAGACGTGAAATTGTCGTGGGACTTTTTGAGCCTGCAATATTCTTGAAATAAAAAGCGAAGTCGTACCAGCATAACAGCCAAATTCAACAATTTCACCTAAGCTTGTATTTTCAAGCGCCCTCTCGAGCGCCTGGAGTACAAGTCTCAGTTCCTTTTTGTCAACCTGATCAGAAACGAGAGGATACTGCTTTAGTAGCTGCTCTATCATATAGTCACCAGTTTATGGAAAAATTACTTATCAAACAAGAACCGTAGGTAATCTTTCATCATTCTAGCTCCCGATATAACAGGCAAGTAAGCCGAGAGTTGTCGGTAGATTAGTTTTTGTAACAGATCGTCGTCAGCCAAGACCCGCCCGGCATGATTCATCTGTACGTACAGTGAAGCCACTTCTTCAGCATAAGTTGCACCACGAACTTCTAAACAGGCCAACGGAGTAACATCTGCTACGCCACCATCTGGTGTCGAGATAAGAATTCCGAGATTAGCAATATCTTTTTCCCATGACGTACCACAGGCTTCTAGCCCAACCTCGGGGACATTTATCGCTACATCTGCACCAACCGCTAGTGCACGACCAAGTTCCTCATCATAATCTTGAATAAAATGAACACGCTCTTTAAGAAAAGGATCTTCGTCGACCATCTCAAGTAATTCTTGCATACGGGTATACATCTCTCTGTCACCCTGATGTACTTTACCAGCTAATATATAGTGGGCATCGTGATTAGATAGAACGCGCTTAAGAGTTGGTATGTGCTCGAAAGGCATATATGGCCGTTTGTAACTTACAAACCTGCGTTTGAAGTTATAAACTACAGCATTCTCAGGAAGATTAACTGGCTGATCATACTGATCTTTTCGATGAGCTAAAGTATTATTTAGCTCGCTACGACCTAGCTTTTTGTGTTCACGAATATCATTGGCGGTTACACTATAGAGCTGTTGACGATAAACGTCAGTAACCATCCCGAATTTATCGATAATTCCACGGTCTCGGAAAGTCTTCATGGTCTCAGGTAGGACCCAATTATCCATATCGATTCCGTTTGTAACGGCATGAAACTTAACACGTTCTCCACTAGAATCACGAAAGTCGGTAACTTTGGCATGAAGTCGACTAACACCATTTTTTGCCTCTGTTAGTTCAATCGCCAAAGCGCTGTTACGCAATCGTCCCGACAAATCAAATTGTTCTTCTATCCAGTGTCTTAGAGCTCGACTTTTTATATTTGGAAAAACGTATTTACTAAACTGATCGAAGCTGAATTCACCTTCGGCTGCCTGGAGTAACGTGTGATTAGTGTAGAGAGTGTGTTTGCGCACATACACTATCGCTTCATGTAAATTCATACCATTAGCACACAGCTCATCAAGCCGAGAAATAGCGGCAAATATAGTGGCTGTTTCGTTGAGTTGAATTACCGATGGTTTGAGACCGATTTTTTTCAATGCCATATAGCCCCCAAAACCAAGCGCTACCTCCTGATATAGACGGTGATCACTGTTACTTTCACCAGAATATAATGCTCCAAAGTTAGGTTCAGAGACAGTAACAAATTTTGTTGAGCCGAGCTGTTTCACAAATATCGCAACCTGCGACACTGGACCATCAGCCGTCAAGATATCGACGTTATCTATAAATGTAAAGCCAAAATCATCAGGACTAACTGCCTCTTCATAATCCACCTGTTGGTGATTCTTCATAGTCTGGTGGTATTCAGTTCGGTAAAAAGGCGTAACTACTACAAAAGGTAGCTCGAGTTGTTGCGCGACCCGACGCGTATCAGCCGCCAGTACGCCAAGACCACCACCACCTTTAATACCGTTAGCCTGATCGTAAATTTCCATCGTCCAATAAACGTAAGGATGATCAGGTAGCAGCGAGTGAGTTAGGCGCTTGCGATCTATCACCTCATAAAACTCGGACGCATCTTCGATATCAAACATCTCTTTTTCAAGATTTATCTGGTCATAATACGTCGTGTTGTCGCCCACCGAATTTCCTTTTTAGTTTATTGTGTTATTTCTTATGTTTGTATTATAGAGAACCGTAAAAATAAAAACAAATCTATATTCCTAAGCTACTGAGATCTTGTGCAAGAATGTTAGCAGGACGCATGCCGACAATTTCTTTAACCACTTTGCCATCTTTGAAAACCTGCATATTTGGGATACCTTGGACGCCGTATTTTATCGCTAGATTTTTGTTGTCGAGAGATTCCTCTATATCCACTTTAACAACATCGAGCGTATCAGCTTTTTGTTCAGCAAGCTTCTCGATGACAGGTGCCATCATGCGACAAGGTGGACACCACGGAGCCCAAAAATCAACCAAGACGAACTTATCATTTTTAAGAACTTCTTTCTCAAACTGTTCATTATTTACTGTATTTTTTAATGCCATTTTATACTCCTTTAATTACATATTTATTGTTGACAATGAAGACAATTGCCAGATATTGTAACCGAACCACTGATCAAGCAACCATCTAATTGTCTTGAAATCTCTTCACGATAATCTTCGTTAAGATAGATATCTCGAAGCTCTCCACATTGACTACAAACGAAATGATCGTGCGTGCTTGTGTTTATATCGTATCGCATCGAACCGTCAACAGTATGTGGTGCTAATCCGAGCAGTCCATCCTCGCAGAGACGGGCCGTTACTCTATGAACTGTTGTGTCGCTGATATCTGGAAAATGATTCGTTAGGATATGTGCCAAATCGGCGTTCGTCGCATGACCTAGCTCTTGCATAATTTCTAGAACCGAACGACTATATTTGGTATGCCGTCTGTTTTGTACTGCCATATCCTTATTGTAAATGATTTACAATAATAAAACAAGTATAAATATGCTATACTCTAAATATCTGCAAAATCAATCGAGGCAAAATATTATGAAACTACACATCATTGAAGGTGATAACAGTCTACGTGAAATCTACAGTACGCTTTTTAGCGTGGCAGGTCATCAAGTAAAAGCCAGTAGCAACGGCCTCGACGCCATCAGCGAAATCGCCGACTTTAAACCAGATGCTGTGTTATTGGACATCATGATGCCCGAAATGGATGGTTATGCTTTTTTGGACGCTCTCATGAACAACACTTCCCTTTCGCCGGTTATAATAGTCTGTTCTAATCTGTCTGATCGAACTGATATAGACCGTGCCATGACGCGTGGCGCTGATTATTACCTACGAAAAAGTGACTATGTCGGCAACCAGCTCGTAGATGCCGTTTCAGCCGCATACGAAACTGCACGAACCAAACACCAACATTCCGACACCTAAGTTTGAGGTTCTATGATTCCTGGTGGTGGTTCGGTTTGCTGGCTCTTAGAGCATCCGTTGGCGTCGACCTGTTCACCCACAGGTGTAGATAAACAGCGGTCCAAACTATCAACTACCCCATCTCCATCGGCATCCACGACAACTGTCGGACAGCCGTTTTCGTCAACTATTACACCTCTAGGTGTACTAGGACAGCGATCGTCTGCATCAATTATCCCATCGTTATCACTATCGGACTCATCGTCACTATTTTGGGTTGGACAACCGCTGTTGTCTACCTGAACTCCTGCCGCAGTATTGTCACAATTATCTCGATAGTCCGGTATGCCGTCATTGTCACTATCAACTGTAAAATCAGTTTGTTGTTGAGCTGGTTCTGTTTCCTGCTGACAGTTTTCTTTGGGTTCAGTACCTTTTATGAAATATTCCTCATAACCCACCTTTGTCGCTGTACAAGCTGTTGCCTTAATTACCCCGCCAGGCTGATCAAATTCTTCTGATGAGCTATCACCCAAAAAATTTATCATAGCTTTACGCCAGATTGGGCCAGCCATCATCGAACCACCACTAGTCATAGCAACGTTTTCATTATTACCCACCCAAACCCCGACAGCCAGACTCGGAGTATAACCGATAGTCCAAGCATCGTGGTTGTCGTCCGTACTTCCGGTTTTGACAGCTACTTTACGATCATAAATATTGAGTCTTGACCCAAATGAGGGAGACCTAGCAATGTTGTCAGACAATATATCTGAGATTATGAAAGAGGCATTAGATGATTGTACGTTTGATAGTTTCGTCCTGTGAGTATAGATTGTTTCCTTGTATTTAGTCTGAATACTTTCAATGATATTTTGCTCAGCTAAACGGCCATTGTTTGCAAAAGCCCCGTAAGCACTGGTCATATCAGCTACAGTTACCTCAGCTGAACCGAGCGCCAAGCTAAGGCCATAATCATTCTCGGAATCTATTGTATCTAACCCCATCTCACGGGCGTGAGCCACAGCTTCATCGATACCAAGTTCTTGCATTATCTTCACGGCCGGAATATTCAACGATTGAGCTAGGGCGTTTCTAAGTGTGATATCGCCACGGAATCTAAAGTCGTAATTGCTGGGCTTGTATCCTTCGAAGTCCGTAGCCTCATCTCGAATAATCGTTGAAGCAGTAATCAATTTCTGATCAATCGCCTCAGTAAAATAGATCGGCTTAAAGCTTGAACCTGGTTGGCGAGCTGTCGTAGCCATATTTACTTTTCCAAACTCAGCGTTATAGTAATCGACACTGCCAACAAGCGCGCGGACAGCCCCAGTTTTAGGATCTATCGCCACAAGAGACGCATTTCTACCACCACTTGTCGCATTGATCGACGTTTGGTCAGTAACTATTTGTTCAGCACTTTTTTGCCATTCAATATCTAGCGTAGTCTTTACTACGTATCCGGATCGCTTCACTTTCTCTTCACCGTATTTTTCGTATAACTCACCGAGCACCATTTCGACAAAATGGGGCGCTAAGGTACGCTCCTCAGCTTTTGGCTGTGCATAAATCAAAACCTCGTCATAGGCAGTATTTTTTTGCTCAGTAGTGATGACTTTGTCCTCAACCATCCGAGTCAATACATAATCCTGGCGCTGTTTAGCTTTTATGGAGTCTCCTGAAATCGGAGAGTAAGCACTTGGCGCTGGCATAATTCCGACCAACATACTACTTTCGGCTAGGCTAAGTTCGACTGCTGATTTTCCGAAATAAGTTCGAGCTGCTTCGTCTATTCCAAACGCACCCTCACCGTAATAAACAGAGTTGAGGTACATATCAAGAATCTCAGGTTTTTCGTAAGTTCTTTCAACCGCTAGAGCCATAACAAGTTCTTGGTATTTACGAAATATTGTTTGCTCGTGCGAGAGAAGTGTATTTTTGACCAATTGTTGCGTAATCGTTGACCCACCAGACGAATTATCACGTGCAAATATATTTGTATAGATTGCTCTGAGAAAACCGCTGACAGAAACTCCTGGATGTTCGTAGAAGTCTTTGTCTTCACTTGCAATAACTGCCTTTTCAACATCGTCAGATATTTCCTCTAACTTTAGTCGCTTCAAATCGCCTTTTTGGTCGGTCGTAAAGAATTCCTCACCATTTTTATCTAACAAACGAACTCCGGTATTGCCTCGGTTCATTAACCGCTCGGGATTAGATACATCACGTGCAAACCATAGATATGTCAAAAGAGGTATTACTAGTACTACTATAAAAGCAGGTATGCCTAGAATCGTAATCTTTTTAGAAAGTGATAGTTCTCGCCAACTTTGTAATTTAGCCCGCAAACCACTAGCTGAACGCATAGTCCGTCGCGGAGTCTTCAGTTTGTTATATGTTCCTTTGCGAACATGTTTCATAAATGCCTACACATTATACATCAGACGAACCTATAGCGTCGATTCATCCCTGTTGCATATAAATCAAAACTAGTATGAACAGGATGATAATTACGATCACTACAGCTAGCTCAAGTAGAGTAAAACCAAATTCTTTATTACGCTGTATCAAAATTGCTCCGTTCTCATTCATATATATTTATAGCATAACCGCAACATAACTTGCTATAATTAAACCAATATGAAGGGAATATTGCGTGGGCACGATAAATACCATACTCAATTTGGTTTATATTTCTGGATAACTCTGGCGGTTTGGTCTCTGTCGGCAATCCTACTATCAACTGGAGTATTCGGGCTAACTGCCCTCACCCAAGGTTTTTTGAGTAGTGAAAAAATCGCTATCGGATCGATTGTCAGTCTCAAAAAGGACACTTCTGATCAAGTCGAACCTGCAACATCCTCAAATGTCGACAATATGATTGGTGTAGTCGTAGCCAACGAAAGTTCACTTCTCACTGTGACGACAGGTGCAAATCAACAAGCACAGGTAGCCACCAACGGTACTCTACCAGTAATAGTTTCGGATATTAGCGGACCGATCGAAAGAGGCGACCACATAACGGCTTCACTCCTGAAAGGTGTCGGCATGAAGGCTAACAGCAACGTGCGCGTCCTGGGTATAGCTCAAGGTGAAATGAAAAATCTAAAAGACGAAACCTACGAAGAAAGTGGTGGTCAAAAACGTACCGTAAAGCTCGGAGAAGTTCCTGTACTGATAAATGTCGCTTATTATTTTAAAGAACCCAACAATACCCTGATACCAGTTGCGGTGCAATCTATCGTTAACGCCATAGCCGGACGCGAAGTCAGCACGCTACCAATTATCATCAGCGGTGCAATATTTATCGTTATGATTTCTGTAGTGCTTATAATAATCTACTCAATAGTCAGAAACGGAATCATATCAGTCGGACGCAACCCTATGGCTCAGTCAGCTATCTACAGAAATGTTATACAAATGTCAGCATTGGTTATTTTGATATTAGGGGTGGGAACGACAGTGATATATCTCGTGTTATCTAAACTATAAGGAAAAAGTATGGAATCGACTTTACTGCAAATATTTCTCGGTCTGAATCTTTTATTGCTAGGTGGCCTGATCTCACTAGCAATACAGTTTGCTTTTGCCCATCGTCGCGACCAAAAACTACAATCCACTCAACAACCTACCCAAGTGCAAGCTTTACCCAAAGCCATACGTAATCGTTTAGCTGATAATGCTGCTAAAAAGCTGAAAAACGTACTAGATAAAACAAGTGATGGCTTAGAAGATGACTTAGAAGATACTTCTAAGCAACTAAATAAACTCTTAAAGCAATTTGGATCATCAATTCTCGATGACGAAATGAAACTTTTCAGAGAACATCTAGAAGAGATCCGCAGACAAACGGAACACGCCGTAGGCACAGCATCACTCGAAATCGGGGACCAACAAACCATGATTGAAGCTAGGCTTGCTCAAAGGCAAAGTGAGTTTGACGCCAAACTTTTATCTCTCCAGACTGATCTTGAGCAAACTCTAGCTATACGTCAAGACGAGCTAAGTAGCGCCCTAGACGAACGCAAAAAACAACTAATAGATAAGTTGGACACAGAATTTGTCGCCGAACGTGAAAGACTATACACTCAGATCGATACAAAACTAGGTGACGCTGTAGCAACTTTTTTAACCGAAACCCTACAGCACAACGTCGATTTGGGCGCACAATCAGAATATTTAGCGGTTATACTAGAACAGCATAAAGATGAGCTAAAAGCTGCCGCAAACGGCGATTCGATGTTATTACAAAAAGACCTCTCTCCTAACCCAAATGCTACGAAGGAGAATAAGTGAATATACCGCAAAGCATTGTTAGCCAAACCGATCTAGCCGCATTAATATTCGAAATGAAGAATTACGAAAAATGGTTTACTAGCACGGCCATCAAGCAAACTGTGGAAGCTAGGACAGTTCAGGCAGTTATCCCCTCTTTATCCCAACCAGCTTTAGAACTACTCAAAAACGAAAGTCGCGGTAACCCCCTGAGTCGTGAACACATAGACCAGATTATCGATTCTCTAGAATCATACCAAGCCAATTCACCTGCTATTACTGTCACTTTAGCCGCACCGCCTTCGCAATCACTCAAGATTTCTCTCGCCAAATGGTGCCACGAAAACCTGTCAAATGACATGCTGGTAAATTTTCGATTTAACTCCACCCTACTCGGCGGTATGGTTGTACAGTGTGGTAGCCATATCTATGACTGGTCCTGGCGACGCGCGATATAAAACAACCGCAACTCATTCCCCGAGGTACTACGTCGTGTTTGATAACCAAACTTTCCAAAAACTAGTCGAAGCCGACAATCTAACTGGCGAAGTAGTAGCAGTCAACCGGTTTATTATCGAAGTTAAGGGCCTTGAAGGCGTTAGAATTGGAGCCCAGGTATTGTTTTCAGACGGCCAACGAGGCATGGTTCGTGAAGCACATGGTAATCGTGTTTTATTGTATAACCTGGACTCAGAAGACTTAGCCCTTGGTACGCTTGCAGTGGTACAAAAAAACCAACTGTCTGTACCAGTTGGCAAAGAGTTAGTTGGACGCGTCGTCGACCCGATGGGACGGCCACTAGACGGCGGCCCGGCTATTACTACAGTAGAGTCGTCGGGTATATTCAATCCTGCCCCAGGTATCATGGACCGAAAAGTCCTAGATGAACAGCTAGTTAGTGGCGTACCCGCCGTCGATAGCTTTTTTCCAATTGTCTTAGGGCAACGCATCGCCATACTCGGCGACAGCAAATCAGGTAAAAGTACTTTTCTTAACCAGCTAGCTGCCAATCAACAAGGTAGTGATAAAATTGCTGTTTACGTGTTAATCGGTAAACGTAAAGTCGACATCGAACGACTGCTCTCAAACCTTAATAGCTCTGGTGCTATGAGTAACACTATAGTCGTACTAGCGAACATTTTTGATTCTCTAACTATGAGCTACATTGCGCCATATGCCGCTTGTAGTATGGCCGAATACCTGTGGTACAACGGTCAAGACGTCATAGTCATGTACGATGATCTTTCCAGCCACGCTGAAGCATACCGACAGCTGTCTCTACTACAAGAAGTCGATCCTGGTCGTGACAGCTACCCGGGTGATATTTTCTATACACACTCTAGCCTCCTAGAGCGAGCTGGCAAATTATTAGCAAACGGAAAAACCCTGACTAGTCTACCGGTTGTCCTAACACCCAACGACGATATCACTGCCTACCTACCTACAAATATCATGTCGATTACAGACGGACAGATCATATTCGACCTCAGCTATTTCCGAAAAGGCGTCCGGCCTGCGGTCAACGCCGGATTGTCTGTTAGCCGTGTCGGTGGTCAGGCTCAAAACAAACGCCAGAAGCAGCTCAGTAGTGGACTGTTCAAAGCCTTGGCAAGATTTCGTCAAGCCGATGAATTTTCACACTTCTCAAGCCAGCTGTCAGCCGAAACTCGCACCGATTTAGCACGTGGTAAACACTTGTATGCAGCACTGCAACAACCTCCAGAAGAGTTGCACTCTCTGATAGAACAACAACTCATACTAGAAGTTATCATGCACAGTCCCGATGACCGAGGGATAGACGTTTCGGGTCTAAAAATTGCCGTAAAAGAACGAGCAAATGACGTAAAATCTGATGAAGATTATGACCGTATTGAAGATGAATTATTCAAGCAATTCAGCGCCCAAGCAGAGACAACTAAGCCTGAAGACCCAGAGTTAAACGAGACAGAACCAGAAGACAAAAAGTCAAAAAAGAAAAAGGACAAATAAGATGCGAAGGCCTAATATTATCGAAAAGGACATGATCGGCGTGACAACGCTCGGTAATCTAACGAACGTCTTCGAGAGTCTAGCAAGTAACCGGGTGGCAAAAGTCAAAAACAAAGCTCAGATTAGCCAAGAGTTCTTCAATTTGCTATGGGAACGCTACACTTCGGTGCGCGTCGATCCAAAATCGCGGATAACCAACCGTAGCGAGAATGGCAATGGCCGAAAAGTCTTAGTACTTATTTCGGCGGAGGCAGGCCTATCAGGTGACCTAGACATGCGTATGATTGAAACTATGCAACAAGAGTATAGCCCTAATGATACCGACATCGTCGTTCTGGGTAGCCACGGTGCCGGTCAATTGAGTCAACGTGGTATGCCATATATCCATTTTTTCCAAGTTCCTGAAACCGATACGTACGTCAACGTTAGTCCGGTTATTGAAGTAATTTTGCCCTATTCTCAGATTGTAGTTTATTACGAAGAATACTTATCGCTTGGTCAGCAAGAAATACGTTCATTCAACCTAATTAGCCGCATGCAAGACATGAGCGAAACAGCCGAAGAAGGTATCATAACGGCTGCTGATACTATATTTGAGCCCAGTCTTAACGAAATAGCTAATCGTATGGAAATCGACATGATGAGTTTAGCTCTGTCCCAAACAATTCTACAATCTGGTCTCGCTCAAGCTGCTAGCCGTTTCAACGCCATGACTAGCGCCGAAGATCGAGCAAGTGAAATGCTCGAAGACTATAAGCTCGAGTTTCACCGCGCCAAACGTGCCGACGGCGACCGGCGTCTGCGTGAAGTTCTGGTTGGTATAAAGAAAAAACGCCGCGAGCAGGCTAAAGGAAAAAACTAATGACTCCTAAAGACATTAACCAAAATAGCTTCGTAGGCATCATTACGTCACTCAGAGGTTTAACTGTCGAGGTCCAGTTAATCGGAGATCGACCGGACACTAAAGAACTTCTAACTGTGCCTGAATATCCAGAGGTTTTTGTCGAAGTAAACTTCTTTAAAGGTGATAAAGCGATATGCCTTAATCTAAACAACGATACAGTGCTTGAATGTGGCCAAAAACTATACACCTACACCGAAAAGCTAGCTAAGTAGTTAATACTCCGCCGATTTTCTGAACATCGCTAAGCCCACCTAGGTCTATGACATTAGTAAAGCCAGCTTTGTTAAGTAAATCCATAGCCTGTGACGATCGGTTACCACTACGACAGTAAACATAAATCTTTGTTTCCCTAGCTACATCTGGCAACTTACCTGATTCGATATCTTGCAAAGCAAACAGAGTTGCACCTGCGAAATGCCCACTATCGTATTCTTCTTTAGTGCGAACATCTAGTAGTTTTGCTCCAGCCCGTAAATCACTCTGAACAGACGAAAAATCTTTTGATTGTGGCTTGTCGTCGGATTTGGAATTTATAACCAAATAGCCTAACCCTGTTAGTACTAGTAACGAGACGACTACCCATGCAATTTTATTCATACGACCTCCACTTTCATTTACATTAATTATACAACCACATACCAGCCTCTGGTAAAATATTAACTCGTGATAAGATATTAGATAAGAAAGAGAGATCACGCGTGACTAACCAACCGACCACAGACACATACCAGCTCAGTCAATCGACTATCGATCGTTTAATACCCATAGGTGAAAATACTGTTGAGCAAGTCGAGTCACGATACCCAGCCCGCCAACTCGCATCCGGCACTGAAGTAACACGCGTTGCGCCCAGCCCGACCGGCATGATGCACATAGGTGTGCTATACGCTTCGTTAATTTCTGAGCGCATCGCGCATCGGAGTGGTGGCGTATTTATACTTCGAATCGAAGACACCGACCGTAAGCGCGAAGTTGAAGGGGCGCGTGACTTCATAGTGCGTTCGCTCAAAGATTTTGGTATAACTCCAGACGAAGGCGTTGACGAAAACGACACCGAAAAAGGTCTCTACGGTCCCTACACTCAAAGCCGTCGTCAAGAAATATACCAAACGTATGTCCGACAACTACTAGATACTGGCCAAGCTTACCCCTGTTTCGCAACCCCTGAAGAGCTAGAATCTATAATTACTAGTCAAAAATCTACCAAAAACCGCCCGGGTTATTATGGGCAGTGGGCGATTTGGCGTGACCGCCCAGAAACAGAAGTGATAGCAGCGCTTGACTCCGGCAAACCTTTTGTTGTGCGATTCCGTTCATCGGGGAACATTACAAAGCGTCGAACTATCCAAGATCTAGCTCGGGGCAGATTAGAACTACCTGAAAACGACAACGACGTTGTCATATTGAAGCAAGACGGTTTACCAACCTATCATTTTGCGCACGCTATCGATGATACCCTGATGCAGACAACTCTGGCGATACGTGGCGACGAATGGCTACCTTCGACTTCACTACACGTTCAACTTTGCGAAGCTCTTGGCTTTGAGCCATTCCGCTATGCCCACATTGCCCCGATTCAGAAAACCGAAGGCGATTCAAGGCGCAAACTTAGCAAACGCAAAGACCCCGAAGCAAGCGTTAGTTACTATACCGAGAGAGGCTACCTACCAAAAACTGTTATTGAATACCTCCTCAACCAAGCTAATTCCTCGTTCGAAAGTTGGCGCGTCGAGAACCCAGATGCGTCATACACCGAGTTTCCGTTTTCAGTCGAAAATCTAGCACGGTCAGGTGGACTGTTCAGTATCGAAAAACTTGACTCTATCGGAGCAGAGCATATTGCCCA
>RZYF01000134.1 GCA_010014665.1 Candidatus Saccharimonadota bacterium
ATCCACGCCGCAAACAAAGAGTTGTGGCAGAATGTTAGAGAGCACCGATTAGCCGAATTACGAAAAATGACGACTGATCAACTAGCTGAACAATATGGATGGTTTGAAGTTGACCTAGCTATTAGGGTGTGTAGACGTAATATCAAATCAGCACAGCAAGATGGCGATGAGAGCGACGCTGATAAATGGTGTGAGGTAAAAGAGTCTCTTGAAGGCTGGAAAGAAACATATTACAGTCAAGATCAACGACGCACTCATCGTCTAGCAGCTACCGCAACCAACCCTGTAGTCTACAACTTACACCATCCCTTTTTGAGAAACTAGCACAAAACCATATTGCAGACATATAATTTGGCTATAGTGACCCTGAAAGATACATGAAACGCACACAAACTAAGCCTCGGAAACTCATTGGATTCGACATGAATAAAACCCTAATAAACCAGGGCGCTTCTTGGTATGATTTCAATCTAAGCATGGGAATCACACCTCAGGAAGATGAGGCACTGTATCGGCTCGGGCCCGAAATGTCAGGTGAGCTAGATTATCCCGGCTGGCTAAACGAGTTGCAAAAACTAATTATTAGCAGGGGACACGGCTCGATTGCTAATATCAACTCCGTTCTACAGACGTACCAACTTTATCCTCAAGCACAAAAAGCCATCGATCTCGTCAATAAATCAGGAAATATCCCGGCAATAGTCACGAGTGGCTTCCAGATAACCGCTGAAAAAGTAGCCAAAGACTTAGGTATCAAATACGTCTGTTTCGGCACGACAATCAGGTTTGATAAAAAAGGAATGCTAGCCCAGATAGAATCTCCCCCACACGACGAACATTATAAGGCTGAGGCGCTGGAACAGATTGCCAAAAAACTAAGTATTTGTTTAGATGATACGTTTTACATTGCCGATGGAGACAACGACGCAGAAACATTTAAAAAAGTTCATGGAATTATAGTTAAACCGTTAGACGTATCAATTGAAGATTGGAAACTTAAAGCAATAAAAACGGGTGAAAAGTTTTCGTCAGATAAAGCTTACAAATATGCATACGCTGCTAACGATTTACTAGAAGCTGTACAATCAGCACTTTCTTACGATACAAATATCTGAGTCTCTGTGCTAATCTTCCGCTTTTCTAGAAATTGTGCTATAATCTACCACCGTTACGCACCATGCGACCACATGGTCGCAGAATATAGAATGTAGTATGTGGAATATGGCACCGCTTCAGCCGTAACAGCTATATACAATATTCTATATACCATATACTCTTAACTTTCGGAGAAAATATCAGTGGCGAAAAAAATCATAGGTAATATCAAATTCCGCGTACCTGGCGGTAAAGCAACTGCAGGCCCACCGGTCGGTTCAACCCTCGGTCAATGGGGCCTAA
>RZYF01000037.1 GCA_010014665.1 Candidatus Saccharimonadota bacterium
CTGCACCAAGATATTATTGCAATATAACCCCTGTAAAACGTCGAGCATATCGGCGTTTTATTAAAATATACATCAGGGACTCTAACTATTGCGCTTGTTAGCGAAAAGACTTCGTAATCCTCTCATCATAATGTGACCCAAATTGGTCGTATTTTATTTTTGAGTAAGTTTAAGTAGGTCTTTATACGATTCAGTGGCTGGTATTTCTTCAACTATGTATTTGCCGTTCTTCCAGTATATTTTTCTTGCTTTTGCACTCGGTCTGCTCTTTATGATTCTGTATTTTCCATCTCTTACTTCGAGAGCCGTGCAGTTATCAAGGGCGATTGCAACTTTGGACGTTGTTTTCATCACTCTTTTTAAATCAGCCTGACGGTGCAGTTCCGTATCATAGTGAGGGCAGTGAAGCGCGTCAATGAGACCTAGTCCAGTGACTTTTACGAGCTTATCGCTTCCGCTACTGAATTTACGAGAGTCGGAGTTGCCATAACTAAACCAGCAGATAGACCCAGCGCTTAATCCTGACAGCACGATGCCGCGTTCATGAGCTTGCTTTAACGCTTTATCTACACCCATTTTTCTCCAAGTATTCATCATTCTAAGTGTATTGCCACCGCCGACGTAAATAGCGTCATGGGAAAGAACGATATTCTCAACCTGCCTTTTCGTTAAGGAGTTATCGGACAAATAAAGAGGTGTTATTGAGCTAAATCCTACCTTTGTGAAATGCTTTTTTACTACTTCATAATATCCTTGGGAGTCGTAGCTTGCCGTGGGTATAAAAAGCAGTGTTGGGTTTTTCTTGTTCGTAAGTTTCAGTATCTCGGTATCTATCTGTGTTGTTTCAACTGGATAATAACCTGTACCATCTTCTTTAGGTCGGCCTATCTCACCACCGCCAATTGCAATAATTTTTCCCATAGCTTTTAGCTCCTCTTTTATTCAGATTATATCACCCGATAAATTAAACTGCGACACTAGCTGATTTAGCTTATATGTGTCGCAGTTATCGCCATTGACGGTTAGAAATACGTCGGCTATCCGGCACTACAGATGAACCATAAGAGACGCTCTAACGCAGCGTCTTTTTGTTACTATAAATACAATGGAGATACTTTTTGTTTGTAACGGAAACGTAGCACGAAGTCAGGAGGCTGAGCTATTTTTCAATGCGCTTAAAGCAGATAGTCAGTCATTAGCTATAAGCGCTGGTGTTAACGCAATGCCTGGTAAGCCAATTGACACGCTAGTTGTTGAAGCGATGGATGCGCTTGGCTACGACGTTTCAAATGCGCAACGTAAGCTCATTGATGAAAATATGGTCAAGAGCGCTGACCTGATAGTATCTTTTAAGCTTAAAGATGAATTACCTGAATACATACAGAGACACAACAACGTACGATATTGGAATGTCGCTGACCCACAACATCAGCCCATCGAATTTCACCGTCGAGTACGTGATAGTGTCATGAAGAGCATAGAAGACCTTATTAAAGAACTGGGCTCGTAAGAACTCAAGTGTTGCCTAATCCTGAGATATTTTAGAAAGATTGTTAAGGAGTAAGGTTTTGCTCTCAAGTCTTATAATGTGCGGTTATGAGAATTCTCCGAGTGTCTGTGTATGTTATATGTGATGTTTTTACTTTGTTATCGTTACTTTCCAATCTTGAACGTTGGAGTCGGTATATCCACCTCCGTCTATCGTCATGCGGTACTCACCAGCAGCCTGCTTAGACACTGAGATTGATGATGTGCCGCTTGTGTGACTGTTTTGTAGATAGATATCTTGCACCCCGTGATATTCGCCGTCGGTTTTATTGAACTTGATGCTTCCACCGCCCCACTCACTACTGTCGTTTACATCGTATTTCACTACATATAGACCAGGTTTTAAATTAAACGGTGCTGTAACAAATGTGCCGTTCCCTGAAAACTCCAGCGGTATTGCATTTTTAGATAGCAATTCATTGTCCGCTTTCGTAAAGTTTGTAACAATTGTCAAGTTATACACCAATACCGTCTTGTTATTGTCTTTTAACTCAATAGAATACTTGTCTTTCTCGCTCTTTTTTTCTTCAATATTAGTTATTGACATTGGCTTAATTATCTTTTCGACACTATCAAATGAGATTATTCCTTGGTTAACTTTGACGTTTGTAGCACTACCCGATACGTCAGCCGCAAGCTTATCATCCCCGCTATATGTGCCGCTCACTTGCAACATATCACATCGAATTGCGTCTTCCTCTTTTATCAAATTACAGTCAGTCGCCATCTCAGCGCTAACAACCTTAATCCCGTTTTCATTTTTAGTAGAGAGAACCTTTGCGCCGCCTATTTCAACGTTATTGCGAACTTGTTTAACATCATTGATGGTAACTGCGTACTTTGGCTGCAAATATAAAATAACAACGATGGTACATAGCACAGCTAGCACAGCGACTGATAGAATTATTATTGGCTTAGACTTGAATATTTTATGAGCTTTCATTAAATACCTCTCGTTTAGAATGAAAAATAATATAACTTCATAATACCATGAACGATAAATCCTATTTGTCGTTCCCCATAATACGAAGTTTAACGAGTCAGTAGGGTTTTAGCCTCGTAGCTTATGGCGCACCAACAAAAAGACCCCATGGATGAGCCTGGGGTTTTTTTGTTGGTATAGCATAGGGAACTCTAACTCTGAACCTCTTCAAAATATAAAATAGTCCAGATGCGATTAATCCCGAACGGACACGTTCGGAGTAGAGTCTCTGTACCCGCACACTGCGCAATAACTTTATATTTTATTGAAAAAGAAGGTATATACTAGATATACGCTATAATAAAGCAAGTTATCTAATAACAATCAATCACAAGAGGAGATATATATGGCTACAGGATATTGCGTCAAATGCAAAGAAAAAGACGTTAAATTGTCAGCACCAGAGATTCACCAGACTAAAAAAGGTGGCTACATGGCCAAGGGCAAGCATGAAAAATGCGGAACAACTGTCTGTGTAATGATGTCTAAAGACAAAGCAGAAAAAGCAGTAGAAGACGGCGCAAAAAAAGCCTACTAGACCCTAAGACGCGAAAATCTTATCAATAGATAGATAATAAGAGACTTAATTTCGTAACCTAAGGCGCACCAAACGTAATGCCCCAACCTCGCCGTTGGGGTTTTACATTTGGTATGTGTATTGGTTATCTAACTCTGCACCTCTTAAAATAAAGAAATAGTCCAGATGCGATTTACCCGAACGGCACGTTCGGAGCTTAGAGTTTCTGTACCTGCACTAATACTGCCTAAATGTTTTTCAAACAGTAGAGTTTCGAACATCGAGATCGTTAAGGTTTTTTTGTTATAGTTAGAATATGAAACTTGAATATGTATGGACAGAAGATGCCTTACGTTTGATGGGGGTGCATTATCCAGGTAAGAAAGTTTGCGTGCTCGAAGTGCATGGTATGTCGGGCAACTTCATCGAAAACTATTATGCTAATATACTCGGTCAACAGTTAGCAGCACAAGGATGTGGTTTTATTTACGGTCATAACAGAGGATACAACCATATAAATGATATTGCAACCAAACCTGTCAAGGAGAACAACGGCTATAATTATTCTCGTATAGGTGTTATGTATGAGATATTTTCGGATAGCCCGAAAGATATAGAGGCATGGTTAAATAAATGTAGAGAATTGGGCTACGAAAAGATAATATTATTTGGGCATAGCCTTGGATGTAACAAGGTTATATATTATCTTTCACAAAAGAAGGACTCAGATATTATAGGTGTTGTTCTTGCTTCACCCCCAGACATCGTTGGTCTATTTGAGCTTGAAAGGTATCAGCCAAACCATAAGAAGCTCCTAGAAGAAGCGAGAAATCTTATAAAAGATGGAAGGCCTAGAGAACTTGTAAGCGGTAGTATTTGGGATTTCTACAATCTAAGTGCTCAAACATACCTCAGCTTGACGGAACAAGGTGGGGTTATTGATAATTTACCAATCAATAGAAACCCCGAAGTTTTTGAACAGTTAGCTGTAATAGAACTACCAATTCTAGGAATAATGGGTGAACATGATGATATTGAAATACGTAATTTGACGGATGATATAGAGCTTATTAAATCAAAGGCGACCTCCTGCCTAGATTTTCAGATAAAATTTATTAATGGCGGAAATCATAATTATGAAAACCGAGAAGATTCCTTTGCTGATATTGTCGTTGATTGGGTAAAGAACCTAAATCAAAGTGCCCGATAAATTGAAAATTTCAACAAGATTATTTAGTTTTGAATCATTTACAGCTTCAACAGCTGCCGTTTGAAATGCGTCAATTAAGTCTCGTATTTAAATTCTTGCTCAAGCTTTGCAAAATCAGCACGTAGGGTCGTAGTGTCGTTGAGTAGGCTCTTGAGCGTTTTTAGGTTGCGGTGAACGATCAGGTCCTTGATGACGATCCCAGCTATCAAAAACGGTGGGATACTGCGAGCTTCAAGGATGCGGAGCGTTTTGTCGGTAAATCCATTCAGCGCTACTTTTTGTTGTTTGGTAAGCTTTTTTGAGTAGAGCCTGCGGGCGATAAAACGAGCTGCAAGGTACACTACGAGCCCTAGAAGAAATAGTGGAATGAAGATAACGAGCAGAAGCCACCATAGTGGGTCGACGTAGGTAGCGAGTGCCCAGACAATCAGGAAAAGTATCAAAGCACTCCCAAAAAACACCCATCGGACAAGCACAAGTAGCTTTGTAGCAAAGACTGCACTGAGAGCTCGAAACACGGAAACCTTGTTCATGAACTAAGTGTAGCACTGATACAAAGTGTTAAATGTGAAATAGATTACTAACCTTGTGCCATGAGTTTTCCAACCTCTAGCTTTCTATGACACTTCGCCAGATTTATTTTGTTATAATAATGACCATGTCAACTTTTCTAAAAACTTATAGTGGTAGTAAAATCAAAATACCAGACTACGATGGCGAATGTATAACTAAACTACCCGTCTTTTTTCAAAACACATTACAAAACAGCAGAGAAAATATACTTGCTCGTGAGGTGGCCGGCAAGGTCCGGCTCGACGAAATAACAAATGTCGTGTTCTTTCTTGTCGACGGTTTTGGGTTAAAACAGTGGAAAACCTACAAGAATGAGTATGGGGTGCTAGAAAAGTTTGAACGAGACGGCTATCTGGGTAAACTTGATAGTGTATTTCCATCCAGCACACCAGTTGCCCTCAGCACCCTGCACACTAACGGATTATTGCCTGCCGAGCACGGCCTTGTCGACTGGTGGTTATACGTAGAAGAAATCGACAAGATAATTGCTACTTTACCATTCGCCGCTATGGGTAGTAGTGAGAGGGATTCTCTACTCAAAATTGGAGCAAGCCCGTCAATACTACTAGATTACACTACGACATATGAGCAGTTTGAAGAACAAGGTATAAAAACTAGGACATTTATTCATGAAAACTATAACCAAAGTGCATACACGGATGTTGCCTACAAAGGAAGTGAGCTAGTAACGCATAAAAACGTAAATGACCTTTTTGTCACGCTTTTTGATGAATTAACGAAGCCGCAAGAACAACCAACCTACAACTTTGTATATTGGGGCGCCATAGATGCGGCTGGTCATAAATACGGCCCAGATAGTAGCGAACACAAACAGGCTATCAGAGAATACTTCACTGCTCTTGATGAGTTTTTTGTCGAAGCAAACGATATAAAAAACACCTTGTTTGTAATTTCTGCCGATCATGGCCAGATAAACGTAGACCCAGAACAAACAATCTACCTCGATACTGTTGCTGGTCTATCGGAGTTGTTTAAAGTAAGCCATAACGGCAATCAGATATTGCCTTGGGGTGCGCAAAGAGAGATGTTTTTAGCAATCAAAGACGGTGAGCTAAACAAAGCACTAGGTTTGTTACATAAAGCGATTGGTGAGCATGTAGAGCTCGTAACGAGCGAAGAGGCTCTGAGAGCCGGTCTATTTGGCCAAACCCTTGCCAAACACCCAGATATAAAATCAAGAATAGGCGACATCATAGTCCTACCTAAGGACGAAAAAACTGTTTGGTATCATCACCCAGGCGAAGAACCGTTTAGCCTCAACGGCCAACACGGCGGACCTAGCGATGCTGAGCTGAAAGTTCCATTTGGCCTAATGCGCTTGAATTAAATCATCTACAAGCACGAAGTCTCTACCTAGATTCTTCCATGATTTGGCAAACTTTTTCCCATACGATTTCTGGAGATTCTGCCGAGGTAGGGTTGAGATCAGTCACGATAGTACATGCTCTGTACCCCCAAACTGCGATGTTATCGATCTGGGTTTTCTTTATTTCATCGACATACATTTCTAGGACGGGCAAATTCTCGCGTGAAATATTAAATCCTTGAAGCCAAGCCTGGGTATCGATGTTGTGTTTGTCGGCGGCCTTTTTGATTCGTTGGAACCAAGGTACGATACCGTCAATAACTTCTGGTATGGTTTTTTTCGTGCTATTGTTGTGCGGATGAAAAGGATAAGGAGCAACGGCGATTTCGTCAATCGCTATCATCGATGCAACAGAATCAGATAAATCAATATCCGGATCGCGTGAACGTATGCAGGATCCGTTCCAGCTAATCCCTCTGGATTTAGCTTCTTGGCTGAAGCGATCGATTAGCTCGAGTGAACGGTTGTGGTCTGGACATGATAGTTCCGGTTCATCCCAGAATATTCGTTTAATTCCAGATTCGGCTACTGTGTATAACCAGCGTAGAAGCAGTTCTTCTAAGCGTGGTTCACAGATACACGGTTTGCCGCCATTTTGTTCATA
>RZYF01000038.1 GCA_010014665.1 Candidatus Saccharimonadota bacterium
ATTCGAATGCTATACTATAAGGCATGAAAAGGCTAGTTGTAATAGATGGAAAATCGGTGTTTTATCGTGGCTATTACGCAATGCCGAATCTTTCGACTGGCGACGGCACGCCAACTGGAGGCGTATATGGCTTCGCGGCCATGAGCATGGAAGTGTTGAAAAAATTAAAACCAGACTATGTAGCTGTTGCTTGGGACAAACCCAAAACTAACATTCGTAAACGGCTAGAGTTGTATCCAGAATACAAAGCTGGTCGCAAACCGGCTCCGCCAGATTTTTATGAACAAATACCGATTTTGCATGAGCTATTGCAGGCATTGGGCTGGCCACTCTACGAACTAGATGACTATGAAGCCGATGATATTATGGCAACTCTGGCACGATTAGCCAGTGAGCAAGGAATCGAAACTTGTTTGATTACTTCCGATCTTGACGCTCTACAAGTAGTTGGGCCGTTGACGCATGTCTATGCGCTCAAAAAAGGATTTTCGCAAATCGATATGTTCGATGTGGCTGGTTTTGAAAGCAAATACGGCATACGCGTCGACCAGTTCCTAGACCTCAAAAGCCTAAAAGGTGATAGCAGTGACAACATACCTGGAGTGCCGGGTGTGGGCGAAAAAACGGCGCTTGATCTACTGCAACGCTATGGAACGCTAGACAATATTTATGAGAATTTATGGGAGGTAAAAGATAGCTTGCGCCGAAAACTCGAAGACGGCAAAGCTAGTGCGTATTTGTCGAGATCGGTAGCTGAACTATGGACTGATGCCCCCGTGCCACTAGATCTTGCCGACATGGCGATAAACGATTTTGATCCTGTGCGACTCAAAACTATTCTGACGAAACTCGAGTTTCGTAGCTTGCTTAGGAATTTACCGAAATTTATGCAGACCGACCAGTCAGTCGAAAACGAAACTGCGAATCTAGTTTCAGCTAAATCGACGGAACTAGATATTGATTCTCTACAACGAGCCAAAAAGATTGTGGTTTGGACCGAGCAAGATAAATGGTATGTTTCGACTGAGCCTCGATCGTATAGTTTAGTTTCGCTCGAACAGCTGGCTGTGGCAGGCGGTAACGCTGAGTGGATTGTTCATGACGGCAAGTTGGTTTGTAAATATATTTTACGACGTAAGCAAAAAACGCCAAAGATGATTCACGATACCAAACATGCAGCATTTTTGATTGATCCTTTGCGCAAGTCCCGAGAACTTTCCGACATGATGGGTGTCGACGAATCCAATCCGGGCCAAGTTGTGGCGGCGATTTGGGAGCTACTAGGTGAGCAGACAGCTGAGTTTGAGAAAATGCCAAAACTTGGTAAATTAGCGCGCGAAATCGATTTTGCACTTATCCCAGTGCTGGCTCGTATGGAGTATCGTGGAATATTGCTGGATACTGATTTTTTGGCAGATATGGACAAATTGTTAGTCGAAGAAATTTCGCAAGCGGTTTCGGCCATATACGATATTGCCGGTTATGAATTCAATATAGCTTCACCCCAGCAGCTGAGTGAAGTGCTTTTCGTAAAGTTGCAAATGCCAACGGTCGGAATCAAAAAAGGTAAGACTGGTTATTCAACCGGGCAGAAGGAGCTCGACAAACTACGTGGTCTTAACTCGATAATTGAGTTAATTGAGAAATATCGTGAGTTAACTAAGCTACAAAATACATATGTGCAAGCACTCCCCAGGTTAGTCGATGATCAATCCAGAATCCATACTACTTTTAACCAGGACGTGGCGGCAACAGGACGACTTAGTTCGACTGATCCGAATCTACAAAATATCCCGGTGCGTAGCGATATCGGTAAGCGAATTCGCGAGGCGTTTATACCAGCCGAAGGCAATGTGTTCGTTAGCGCTGATTATAGCCAGTTCGAACTCCGTTTGGCTGCGGTGCTAGCGGGGGATCAGCCATTAATCGATGACTTTAATGCTGGAGTAGATGTACACGCCAAGACTGCAGCCGACGTATATGCTGTGCCTATAGAGCAGGTGACAAAAAACCAGCGTCGTGATGCCAAAGTTATTAATTTTGGAGTTCTCTATGGTATGAGTCCTCATGGGCTAGCAGCGGCTACCGGTATGACTTTCGGCGACGCCAAGGCGTTTATCGACGAATATTTTCGCTTGCGTGCACCAATCCGCATATATATCGACCAAACTATTGCTCGTGCCAAAAGTGACGGCTACGTCGAAACATATTATGGTCGACGTCGTCCGACGCCAGACATTCGCTCGAGTAATTTTATAGTTCGCCAAGCAGCCGAACGCGCAGCAGCCAACATGCCAATACAAGGTACTGAGGCCGATTTGATGAAGATGGCAATGCTAAAAATTGAGCAAGAAATTGATGGTTTCGGTGTCCAAGTGTTACAGATACATGATTCGGTATTGGTGGAATGCCCGGAAGGCAACGAAGATAAAGTTAAAGAGATTTTACGTGATTGTATGGAAAATATTTGTCCAGAGCTTGGTATCAAACTGAGCGTCGATACTAGAAGTGGTATAAATTGGGGTGAAGCGTGATAAAGGCAGTAATCTTCGACTGTTTTGGTGTGTTAGTGCAAGGTAGTTTGGGTGGATTTTATGACCGACATTTTGGTGATGACAACAACCGCAGACAAATAGCTCGTGACATAGAACAGGCTTCAAGCCGAGGCATGATATCACATGAACAGTGGCTGGCTGAGTTGGCGGTTTTGGCTGGAGTGAGTGAGGAGCAGGCCAATAAAGAGATTGACGATAATCCTCCGAACGAGGCGCTGCTTGATTATGTTCGCATTAGTTTGAAACCCGTATATAGCATCGGTTTTTTGTCTAACACTTCAGGTGATTGGCGCGACGAATTATTCACCCAAGATCAGTTGGCACTGTTTGACGATTTCGTGTTGTCGTATCAGGTGCAGATGGCAAAACCAGACGAGCGGATATATCGATTAGCCGCCGAACGCTTAGGCTTTTTGCCAGAGGAATGTGTGTTTGTCGACGATATCGAAAGGTACTGTACAGGTGCCGAAGTGACTGGTATGAAATCGGTGCATTATAAAAATTTTGCGCAGTTTGAACGAGACATACGAAAACTGCTAGACTAAAGGTATGAGTACAAAAAGTCAGTTTTTATTTATAAGAGGCCGTCCTGCTACGGGCAAGATAACAGTCGCGCGAATTATCGAAAAAGAGTTAGGCTGGAAGGTTTTTTGGTTACACGAACTAAAAAACACAGTTGTCGATATAGTCAAAGAACATCGTATACCCCGTCTAATGGACGATCTAACTGCCTCAATCTTAAGATTTATCATGGATCGAGGTGACAATGTTATTTTCGTGCGCCCATCACCCGACAAGGAGACGGTCAACGCGATAACAAATCTAGTGTCTTCTTATGAAGACTACGGTATAAGCGTGTTTAGGCTTACGGCTTCGTATGACAATCTGCTCGAGAGGGCGACTAGTCGTGATGATGAATACCGGATTCGAACAAAAGAAGAACTCGATGGTTATATACAGAGTCGTGAAGAGGCAGTAGTTGAAGGTGAATATATAATCGTTACGGATAGCAAAACACCTCGTCAGGTTGCCGACGAGATAATCGCCATAATCCGCAAAGATATCTGAATCATCAAAAAATCTGTCAATTCGGATTCGGTAGTAGGTTATTGTTTCTGGTTTGGACTTTCGTCATAAGCATAAGCTGTTACACTAATAGTTATGAATGTTGCAGTCTGGCGACGTTGGCGACCGCGTGAAAATGAGCGTTATGTTACTAGGTCTCAGTCTTATGGCGCAGGGCATATATTTGATGTGGTTGAGCGTCGGATGAACAAATTGACACTGCCGAGGCGTCGACGAGGCAATTCACCTCAGGAACGAGCCGCCCAGTTGGGTGATATTGTGCACGAGGCGCAATATCAAGCAACCCATCACGAGCGCTCGTATGGCATAGGTGAAACGTCTAAGGCGGTATATTGGCTCTGGGCTCTAGTGATACAAGCACCACGAGCAGCCGAAGCTCAGGCACAAATGAATCGAACACCGCATGGCTACCACAATAAAAAAGCCCGGCTTTACGAATTGATTGATTTCAACGACGCATTCGTATCTAGCGTATTGAATTTTCCCGAAGAGCTTTTACCGATTTTTACCGACGAGACCAAGCGCCTGATAGACAAAATGTGCAAACGCGTGGGCACCAGATGTTTTAGTAACGAAGAATACGAAGCAATTACTCACGGGCTTAGTCGCGAGATAGCTGTTTACCGTGGCGTAAAACAGGAAGGTTACGAGGTAGAGATGACAAATCGTGCTACTGATGCTATCGGGATAGATATGCGAATCACCGATCCAGTCAGTCTGTGTACTTTGAACATCGATACGAAAACACGAAGCTCGTATTATTATCGTGTGCATGATCTCAAACGAGAAGGCCGTCTGAGCGAAGAAGAAGTATTGATGGCAGAACGCAACGGTTTTGCAAGAGTTATCAACGGTAGCAGTATACCGGTAGTACTGTGGAGAATCGACCACGTGGTTTTAGGTGATATAGTAAATTTTGAGTTCGAAGACAACGAGTTTTTGATCGAACAATTGCGCGACATATTTTCTCGTTATGGTATTTGTGAAATTCGCCCAGAAACGATTGACTATACAAAACGTATATGGTAACCTAACATCAAAGACTTGGTATACATAAACAAATAGAAAAAGAAAGTAGCAGGAAAAACTATGAGTGAAGAGAAATTATCGGGTGGAGTTGATATAAAAACCCGTCATGAAATTGAAGTTCCCACAGAGGAATCTGCACCTGCATATGAGGTAGGTAAAAAATATAAATCATCGGAAGGCTCATTTTTTGAGATAATGGGTGATGAAACATCGGAGGGTAAGCTCTCAGTAGTTGAGACTGATCAAGCTGGTGAAATGAATATGAGTTCGATGAGTCAAGCAGAGCTTGCGAGCTACATTAGCGGTCTCAATAAAACGTCCGAAGTGACCTCAGAGCCTGATTTAGGTCAAGATACTGCCGATTTAAAGATACCAGAAAACAAAAAGCCTGAAGAAGATTCAGGTGATAGCGATTCAGCAGAAATCGACGATGATTTCGCTTACTTTTCTGGAGGAGAAACCTTGCCAGGATCTACTCAGGATTATTTCAAGCAAAAACTCGGTGAACACGCAGCCAATCACGTTGGTGAGTCCGAACTTGCTAACGAATCAGATCATATCCCTGAAGTAGACCTAGATAGCCCAGAAAATCATAAAGAACCATTACAGGCACTGACTACCGATAACGTAACCACAGAACAAAGAGATGTCATCAGGAATCTTTGGGAATCACGAGACCTTGATTCGCCCCAGCCTCTGAGTGATTTGCGCGATCGCATGAGAGAAACTGGACTATTTGGTACTTTAGCGAATATAAATAATCTAGAGTTAAAACAACTTACAACTCGAGAGCAGGCTGAAACTGATACCAAACGTTCAGAAGTCGTAGACAGCTCGCCTCTACAGTCAGAAATACTCGAAGCTGTCGAATCTCCTGAAAACTCTATCGTTGCAGTTCCTAGTTCGCTAGAGCTAGACGCGTTCACCGAGGGGTTCGTAGGACCAGAACCAGAAAAACCAGAAAATAATACAGTACATATTACCGTAGGTGAAGAAGGTGCTTCATCTGAAGAAAAAGATAAACCCATAGAACAATCACCAGAAAATATAGCGGATATTCATGAGTTCACGATTACGTTAGGGCAACTCTTCGAAAGGTCTCGTCCAGATATCGATAGAAAAGAAGGCCGGGCACGTAAGTTTATAAAACGGCTTGGTCAGGCTGCCGTGGTTGCGCTTTTAGTAGCATCTACAGTCGTAAGTGGTAACGCCATTCAATCTACTAGCGCAGACACCATACCGACGACTGCCAGGGGCAATCTGACCCAGGTATTAGCCTGGTCTGCGGCTGACAGGTTACAGGCTCAGAATGATGCGTACGACACTGCTTTCAACCAGGCGTCTAGAGAGCGCATTACCAACCAGCAGAAACTAGAGCAGGAAAAACTATCGCTTCGTATGGACCGTGAAACCGCGGAACAGGTAATACAAAAATTTGCCGGATCCAAGACGCGCGAAGCTTCTTTGGCCCCTGGGTTCAACGGTGATATCAAAACATCTCAGGGTGTAGAGGATTTTCGACAATATCTGATTGCTCACGCAAGTATAGACAACATGATTGCCGCACAATACTACCACATGATTAACGGTGGAGACGTGACAGACATAGCAGGCATGAACAAAATACTTGAACACATGAGAACTTCCACGGGATTTGAACAGCAAGTTACCGCCGACGTAGTGTCATACTTGACCAATGCAAATGTTAAGGGTTTGAGAGATGTTGGTTTCAACGGCGAGCAATGGGCGTCGACCTTTAGGACAGGGGATAGTATGACTTTGGGAGTTGGTAATTCTCGTTATGATGCGTTTGTAGTACAGTTTGAGCTGGGTGACCAGTTCTTGGACGCTTCTGCAGTCTGCACACAGATAGCTGGACCATCATTGCAACCAGAAGCAGCTGATAGGGTGGTACCACAGGCATCTAGCGAAGTGCATAAAAAAGTTACGGCACCAGCAGTATCGCAAGTCGAGGTAGTAGTCCGTGATGTTGAGGCCCCGAACCCTGTAGTGCCAGAATTTCATCCTGTCGAGGAACAGACCGTCGTGCCGATTGAGGTTCAGCCAATCAAAGAATTGCCACCTGAAGAGATAGAAGACGTTATAGTACCGGAAGAGGAAACTCCCGAGACCCCACCGG
>RZYF01000135.1 GCA_010014665.1 Candidatus Saccharimonadota bacterium
AAACACGTTTACCGGAAGCATCGAAGGGCATGTCAAGATTAAAGATGATGAAATACTTGCGTATGGCTGGTTTTCTTTGGAATCGGTTGAAGATATGAAAGACAAGCTCCGCGGTCCAATTATTCTTGAACAAATACGCGAGGCTCTAGCTTTGCCTAATTAGGCTCAATTCTTGCTATGCGGGCAGTTTATCGTCATGCCCAGGACACATACAACCTCAAACGAAAACCGAGGAGCTAATACTCCTCGGCTAACAGTATCGTGAGCACCCTGTGGCACTCGGGACTAAGCGGATCACACCAGTAGCCTAGACTTTCATCGTAGTAGTCTATCTTCCAAAAGACTTTGTTGCCCGCTATCTCTACCAACCCAAAGTCATGCTCACCGTACGGATCGTTATCTTTGTCGAAATCTTTGAAGTTCTGCACCGCGATAAAGATATCTGATACCACTTCTTGATCGAGAGCTAGTATCCCCCGTGTCGCCACGTAGTTGTGCGCGTTCTCGCGCATCGCATCGTTGAGACGAGCGATTTTCGCTGATGTTTCGTTTGGTACTTGACTGGTGTCCATAATAGACCCTCCTTCTTATTCTTGAGAGGGCTTTCTGCCTCTCTGTCTACATGGGCACGGGCTGGCATCGGCCTGGGTCAATATGGAGCGCCCCTAGGCGACTTGACCCTAGGGACGAACGATATTGACGCGGGACGTGCGCCCGTAGAATAAGGAAGACAGAGAAGAAAGAACCTTAAGTTATAATGTTCTTAATGGCAAAAACTAAAAACATCGCGACCACACTCGTAATCTACTACGTCGTACTATTTACGGTGTGGTTATGTGTCGAATGGGTATTTCACTTAAAGTTTATATCCACAAGCGACCCAGAAAACTACTGGCTTATCCAGAGCGGTATCAAAGAAGGTGTGTTAAAAATCGTCATATGGCTCATTCCTGCTATCTTACTCATTCGAGCATATAAATCTAGACTGTATCTTTCACTAGAAGAAATGTTCCGAAATAGAGTCAATTGGCTCAAACTGCTGCCAGTACTTTTGCTGTTCACAATCTATTTGGTCCTAGGTGTGTACGATATTTTCGATGGAACGATTTCGATCGTACCGGGCTTTGTCTGGTCGCAACTTTTGTGGGTGCTGTTTGTTGGCATCACTGAAGAAATGGTTTTCCGGGGCTGGCTGCTCAACGCAACCATAAAAGACGCCTCTAAGCGCAAACAATGGGCGATGGTAGCTATAAATAGTCTGCTGTTCTTAGGCATTCATGTGCCAATATGGATATTCACTAATCAGCTCGACATCGTGTTTAGCAGCTTTAGCTTTTTGTCGGTGATTGCACTTAGTTTCATTTTCAGCTGGACGTTTA
>RZYF01000136.1 GCA_010014665.1 Candidatus Saccharimonadota bacterium
TTACTATAGATATAGTTATAATTCAACACTTTTGGGTGACTTTTTTCGGCATTTTACACCTCGGTAAACGGCGTGTTTTCTGAGTCCGTTTCTAGTGCTCCAATAGTAGCAGTGTATACCATCAGATCACCTATAGCCGTCTGTTGCAGCTTTTTACGCAGTCGTTTCTCGCCAGCAGGGCTCAAACACACAATTATCACTTCCGGATAGTCACTACCAGTCGTGTCCCATTCGCCAGACTCTTGATGCTCGGCGTACTTTTTCATCTTTTTTGCCAGCACGAACGTTGGCGCTGCATCGTCGTGCAGGTCAACAAAATAATGCCGCACGCCGTCTCTCTTAATAGACAAATACAGGTCAGGTTGGGGTTGCGGAAAATAGTCATAATCAACCAATTCGTTACGGGTAAAGGTTTTCACTTCTTCACCATAATAGGTCTTGAGCGCCTGCGCCGTACGACAAACTGCCAAGCAAAAATCAACGAACTTCTCGGAGGCCTTCGGATCGTTATATATCATTTTGATTATTTGTGGCTTGGCCACGTCGATCGACTTCAAGTATGAGAGGCCTTTTGCCGTCAGGCAATAGGCCGCAAACCTACCGCGTAGCTTATAAGAATTATCGTAGCGCCTGTGTATGTAGCCTTGCTTTTCGAGTACCTCCAGCCGAGACCTCGTTACTTGTAAATGCTTTTGTCCTTCCGCTTTTGCGAGCAGCTCCGACGTCGTGAATCGATATCGATACAGTAGCTTTAGCACAGCTACTTGCCCCTTATTCAGCTTTCTCTCTTTCTTCTTTTCTTCTACACTCTTCATACTTATTCTTCTCTCTTTCTCTATATTATATAGAATGAGTAAAAATATGAAATAACAGATATCAATACATATAAATTATATTCTTTCGTAAACATAAAAAATAATCATAAACAAACCTATCAAATCGAACAATATTCTGATAGCAAACAAGGCAAATATGACGATTACAGGTGAGTGATAGCGAGCATGTAATGGTCGTATTTGGCGGTACTTTCGGTTCATTTATTTGGCCAATAGTGCGGCAGACGTGTACGTTATGTCCATCGGACAGTACGTGCTCTGGCGTGACGATTGCTCGTAAGCTTCGCGCACGAGTAATGGTCACGACTCTTTCGCGTCAAGCTAGCCTAGATTGAGATTTCATTGCTCGACGAGTGTGGCAGGCGTGTACGTTCTGTCCACCGGACAGTACGTACCGACTGACGCGCTGGACGCGGCAGCTACTAAACAATAATCAACCTATGTCGCACATAGTGCGTCCGGGACATGATTCATTCTTACGCCTGAAGCTTTAGCTGAAGGTGGAAGTATGGAGC
>RZYF01000137.1 GCA_010014665.1 Candidatus Saccharimonadota bacterium
ACTAGTGGCCAAATAAATTATGGCCTATTTTAAAGTTAATAAACAAAGTCAAATTTCAGTTGGGAGCAATCTTCTATATATCTATTGTCAAGGGATTCAGAGTTCGAAAAAAGATCTCTGATAGATGTCTTGTCAAGCAGCGAGTGACTCAACACACGGAGGACGTTGAATGTACTCCTATTAAGTTGGCAGTCATGCTCGACAATGGCCACGAGACAATATGTAGCAATTGCTGTATATATCTGGATTCTAACGGCATTCTCAGTATTTCCCCAAAAAGATTTTACCCTGAGATGCAATTTTATCCAACGAAAAAACAGTTCGACCTGCCATCTTTCCTTATAAAGCAAGGCAATGTCTTTGGCCTTGAGTTCGCGGTTGTTGGTCAGGAACGTGAACGTTCTCTTAAGGTCAGGAGCATAGTACACTATTCTCCGCAGTTCAGCAGGATACTTCTTTTTAGTATGATAGCCCACAGGTCGTATCATCTGATCCAGAAGCACATTATCTGCGCCGTCCAGAACATCCTCGCCATCAATCACCTCGTAATTAAAGCTGGACTTCTGTCGTATGATAAAATGCGAACCTATTGTTGCAATTGTGTACAACCTGGCAAGGTCATAATACCCTTTATCAAAAATATAAAACGCATATGGTTCATAAGGGATATCATCCATTGCATTCATATCGTGTATTTTAGCTTCTGTGATATGTATATAAACAGGTATCTGAGTGACTACATCAAACAACGTATGCACCTTGATACCCCCTTTGGTTTTTCTAAAGCGCGCCCATTCATAAAGACTCAGGCAGAGATCGATTGTTGTGGAGTCAAATGCGTAAAATTTCCCATTTATAACGAACTCCCTGTCAATTCGCTTGCTCTGCGCAAGGTTTATCATGTAATAGGCAAACTCCTCAAAAATTTTGTAGTCTCGGTTTGCGTTGGCGTATTCCAGGGTACTTCTGGCAAACGGTCCTTTACCAAATCCGAGATGGTAACTCTTACTTTGATGGGCAGCAATGACACAGGCAAGTTCTCTGAGGCTGTCGCAACCAGACAGTTGTCCAAACATCATCAAAAGCAATTGGTTCCAACAGGACATCGCTTTTGTCCACTTGTCCCCACTGTGCCGCTTCACTATTCCATCAAATATTCTTTTAGGCAAAAACTCAATAAGCTGACTGAATACGTATTTTCCTGTGTTCATGCTTGCCTGGGTTATAATCAGGCTGTAATGATACGAAATCAATTCAAATCGGCACCGAATATTTTTGCTTATAATTAATTATATATTAACAATTTATAACGACCAATCAAAAATTTATTTGGCCACTAGTGAT
>RZYF01000039.1 GCA_010014665.1 Candidatus Saccharimonadota bacterium
AAAGATGGGACATGATAACCGTACGGCTAATTGACCCGGTGTCTCGAATGGAAGGCGAAAACCTTGACGACTGCATAAAGAGATATAGAGACAAGGAAGGTTTGGTTGTGATTAGTGACGGTATTGAACAGGTTGCAACTCAAGCTGGTCAAGAACAAGAAGCGGCTTAATAATGAAAATTATCGCAACCTGTTGCTACTCGTTTATCCCAAGGATATTCCCTGGAAAGTAGTATTTTTGGTGTGAGGCTGAGCTTGTGAGATTCTAGCTGGCGATATCCAAGAAAATAACTAATTTTCTGATTTGGTAGTCGAGGCGGTATAATTGGGATTAGATTACGGAGGAGATGCGCGTATGAATATGCTAGAGAGTGCACAAGCGATGATTCGAAGAGTGGCGGAGAAGCTGGAACTTAACGACGAACAAATAAAAGATTTGATACAGCCGATGTATGAACATCGGTTCGAAATTGAGTTGGATGAAGGGTCGGTTCACCAAGCCTATCGCGTACAACACAGTAACGCTCGCGGTCCGTTTAAAGGCGGCATACGATTTCATCCACGTGTAGATATCGAAGAGGTACGGGCTTTAGCAACCTTGATGAGTCTTAAGTGTGCTGCGGTTGATATTCCGCTCGGCGGTGCTAAGGGCGGTGTAGCTTTCGACCCGCGTATGTACGACACTGAGCATATTGAGGAAGTGGCCAGGCAGTACGTACAGAAACTCGAGCAGTATATTGGGCCAGATGTAGACATACCTTCACCTGATGTAAATGTCGACGAGACAGTGATTGATTGGATGGTTGACGAGTATACGAAATTGACAGGTGATCCGTCGAAGGCTAGTTTTACTGGTAAAAGCGTGCGGGCGGGCGGTTCGGAGGGTCGTGTCGAGGCTACTGGACGTGGCGGTACGATAGCGCTACGTGAGTATTGTCGGGCAATGGATATAAATACCGAAGGGCTTCGAGTAGCGGTGCAAGGTTTAGGTAACGTTGGGTTTTATTTTGCACAGATTGCCGAGAGAGAGTTAGGCGTAAAGATTGTTGCTGTATCAAATTCGGGAAAAATGATCGTAAATCAAAAAGGTTTATCGTTTGGTGGTCTACGTTTTTCGCGTAATATCATACAGAAATTTAAAGGATCAGTTAGTCCAAGCGAAGATAGCATAAGCGTTGATGCTGACGTGCTAGTTTTTGCAGCACTAGGGGATGTCGTAAATGCTAACAACCAGAAACTGATCAAAGCTCCATTAATTTTAGAGCTTGCAAACGGCCCGGTGGACGACGATGCCTTGCAATTACTTGAGGCTCGCGGAGTGCATGTTATACCTGACATCGTGTCTAATGCTGGAGGTGTTATAGTGAGCTATCTTGAGATCTTACAAAACAAAAGCGATACTCACTGGCCATACGATACGGTGGTCGATGAGCTAGACGTAATACTGACTAGCGCTATTGACGACGTCATAGACAAAGCTTCAGAGTATGATGTAAACATGAAAGAAGCGGCGTTTGTACTGGCTATCCAACGATTACTCGGAGAGGATGTAGATGACGAAGCCGGCGTTTAAACCACAGAAAATACTCTGGGTTGATCTAGAAATGAGTGGACTTTTTCCGCGAGAGGATCTGATATTGGAGATAGCGGCGATCGTGACCGACTGGGATTTTACGGAAATCGGTACATATGAAGCTGTAGTGAAACAAGATGCAACGTTTTTGCAAAAACGAATGCAAATAGATTTTTGGCAAGAAAATTCGGTGGCACGCGACCAGTTGTTGACTCAAAATAAAGACGGTAAATCACTTAAAGTGGTCGAAAAAGAACTACAAAAATTTGTAAACCGACATATTGGCCGAGACGAGAAAGTTCTACTTGCGGGAAACTCAATTCATCAAGATAGACAGTTTATCGACTTTTGGTGGCCAGATTTTGCAATAAAATTGCACTATAGAATGCTCGATGTTAGTGCCTGGAAAGTCGTTTTTGAGGGTAGATATCATAAAAAATTTGCTAAACCCGAGGCTCATCGTGCCTTGAGTGATATTCGTGGCAGTATAGAAGAACTAAAATACTATCTGAAAAAGGTGAAGCTATGAAACCCCGGGCCGAGATAGAAGAGATGGTTATGGCTATGCCACAGACCGTCAAAGATTATCCTTTTGGCGAGGATGTGGCGGTTTACAAAATTGATTCTAGCGAAGGCAAGATGTTTGCTCTGATTCAGGAGAATTCTATGCCAGTTCGTTTGAGTTTGAAATGCGATCCACAGTTAGCCGAGCTCTTACGTGACAAATATGAAACAGTTATCCCAGGATTTCATTTGAATAAAAAGCATTGGAACACCGTGATATGTTCAGGACAGCTAGGTGACAACGAAATACAAGATTTAATCAGGCATAGCTATGAACTTGTTGCTAGTACTAGTTCAGAGAATCTAAACGAGTTATAGCTATCTCAGCATGATCGACAAAAGTTATAAGGGCTGACTTGAAATCACCAGTGGTTCTTTTGGATAGTTTTCCGGCGGCTTTTTGTAGAACGACTAGTTCGTTACGAATAATCGTCTTGTACTCGGAATCAAACACTCCGTTGTTTCTAGCGGCTATTAGATCTTCGTTCAACTTTTCAACTCGGCTTTTTTCGGCGCTACGATATTTTTTTGAAGTTGGATCGTTTCTTCCTGTAGGTACTAGGCGTTGAATTTCTCCGTTGTCACTAGACAAAATGTTACTGATTTCTGAGTTAACTTTACTAAATGACGGGTTTTTGATATTGACAGTTGCGTCTTTTGACATTCTGGCGGCTGTATCCATGCGTAAGCTGAGTTCTAGTGGTGCATAGGCGCTGTTTCCGGCGAAATAACCGGTTAGTACCACGTAGGCAATCATTGTCAGCATAAGAACACCAAAAACTAGCAGGAGGACTTTTACGGGAAATTTAGGTGGTTTAGCCGATTTTGGGACGGGTGCTGCGAGACCTTTAAATGTTGGATCCATATACCATATTAAACCACAAGCTCTACTGACTCATCAAGCGTAATGCTACAATAGGGCTATGAATGGGGATGTAAAAGAAGAGGTACGCTCGAGGTTGGCGATTGAAGATGTAATTGGTGAATATGTTCAGTTGAAACGCGCCGGTCGTAACTGGAAGGGACTGAGCCCCTTCAGTGGTGAAAAAACTCCGAGTTTTTTTGTTAGTCCCGACAAAAATATCTGGCATGATTTTAGCTCCAACCAAGGTGGCGATATTTTCAGTTTTATTATGCAGGTCGAGGGCCTTGACTTTCGCGGTGCCCTCGAGTTGTTGGCTCGTAAAGCTGGTGTAGATTTGAGCATGTATGACAACAACACTTCTAAACAACTTGCCGCCAAAAAACGTAAACTACTAAAACTAAACGAAAGTGCGACTATTTTTTATCAACGGAGTCTTTATAGTGACCCTGAGGCTGTGGATTACGTAAAAAAACGAGGGCTAGATCGGTCGAGTGTGCATGATTTTCAGATTGGGTATGCTCCGAATAATGGTCGAGCTCTGAGCGATTTTTTGATTAGTAAGGGTTACGACGAGCGCGATCTTAAAGATGCCGGTTTATTAAGCTATCGGGGTAATGATGTTTTTAGGCAACGCATAACGATACCGCTGAGTGATGGACAGGGGCAGGTGATTGGTTTTACTGGGCGTATTGTGGGTGTTGTCGAAAATGCACCAAAATATTTAAATACCCCACAGACACTTTTGTACGACAAAGGACGTCACGTATTTGGTCTAGCACAGGCAAAACAGGCGATTCGTGAACACGGCTATGTTGTGATTGTCGAAGGCAATTTAGATGTCGTGAGTAGTCACCAAGCAGGGTTAAAACAGACAGTTGCAACCGCAGGAACAGCTATGACAGAAAACCATTTAAAAACGCTAGGACGCCTGAGCAGTGATATTAGGCTATGTTTTGATGGTGATAAAGCTGGCGTAGACGCTACTGAGCGAGCGATTCATATAGCTCAACATGTCAAAGTCGAACTAAGCATCGTTAGTCTACCCGAAGGATTTAAAGATCCAGACGAACTTATCCAACACGACGCGAAACTCTGGGCTGAGGCTGTCGATCAGACAGTACCGGCAATAGAATGGGTGATCTGCCAATATGAAAAGCGTAACGACATGAAAACAGCTGCCGGAAAACGTCAGCTGGCCACAGAAGCTCTGAGATTGCTAGCGGCAGTGCAGGATCCGGTAGAACGTGAGCACTATATTGACATGGTGGCGAATAAATCTGGCACTTCACGGAACGCTGTCGAAGCCCGCCTGGAGCAGATTGAAGTGCCTACTGGTACGCCACGCCGACTAAAAACCATTCAACCAATCGAAATAGATTCACCCGAACGCATAAAAGAATTGTCTACGCAGGACTATCTGTTGGCACTCATGAGTGTAGAGCGGGGGGCGGTGGATGTAGCTGAGAAACTGAAAGCTGAATATTTCGAGGGTATGGAGCGCCAGGCACTTTTTGCGTATCTTTTGTCGAACCCTAACCATAACCTGTCAGACGAGGTACCTGAGGAATTGCAAGAAATCGATACGTATGTTAAGGTAGTATTGTTAAAAGCCGAGACTAGATATAATACGCTCGACGGCTCACAGAGGCTTGTCGAAGCGGTCAGTCTCGTTAATCAAGTAAAACAGCAACATCAGAAACGACAAAAGATATTATTAACTGAGGCGCTTCGTGAAACCGAAAGTTCTCATAACGAGACTGAGAGTGATAGGCTACGTGCAGCTCTCAACTTGTTGATAAAGGAGAAATAATTAAGTTGTGAGTAAATTTGATGACGGCCTATCGCACGGTGTCATGGCGATAGACGATACCCAGTTCGCCAACCTTAACGATATCGATGACGAACCTGAGGCTGAAGAACTAGACGAAACAGCGGTTTGGGAAAGCGGTAGTGATTATTACAACGAAGAGTCTGACGACTCAGTACGTTTGTATTTGCGTGAAATTGGAAAAATACCGCTTCTAAGCTCTGAAGAAGAGTTAGAATTGGCCTATAAAGTGGTAGCTGGTGACAAAAAATCCAAAGATAAAATGGCTGAAGCGAATATGCGATTAGTTGTTTCTATTGCAAAACGTTACAGCGGACGCGGACTAGATTTTCTCGATTTAATCCAAGAAGGTAACACTGGGCTACTCCGTGCCGTTGAAAAATTCGACCCCGACAAAGGTTTCAAATTTAGCACGTATGCTACCTGGTGGATTCGTCAGGCAATTACCCGCGCTATTGCGGATCAGGCTAGAACTATACGAATACCAGTGCATATGGTTGAGACTATCAACAAACTGTTACGTACTCAACGACGAATGACACAGGAGCTTAATCGTGAACCAACCGTAGATGAGCTGGCGCATGAGCTCGAAATGGAACCAGAAAAAGTAGAATATGTTATCAAAATCAAACAAGACATTCATTCGCTTGATGCAGGCGTAGGCCGTGATGGTGACGATGACAGTGAGTCGGTTCTGGGAGATTTCATAGAAGACTTAGACGCGACTAGCCCAGAAGATTCGGCCGCTGGCCAGCTACTCAAAGAACAGGTTTCGTACATATTAAGCACTCTAACCGAGCGTGAGCAAAAAATAGTCAAAATGCGTTTTGGACTAGATGATGGCAAAAACCACACACTCGAAGAAGTTGGACAGGAGTTTTCGGTTACTCGTGAACGAATTCGCCAGATCGAAGCCAAAGCTCTTGCTAAGCTGCGCAAACACAAAGACGCCAAAAAATTGTACGAATACCTGCAGTAGAGAATATTATGACTACAGTAGGCCAAATTAAACCGCAAATTATTGGGATTACGGGAACGTTCGCGAGTGGGAAAGATACGATTGCCGAATACCTCGTAAAAGATTTTGGTTATACGCACGTTTCGACGAATGATTTTGTGCGTGAGGCGGCCATGAAAGAGTACGGGTCTATCGAACGACCTATTTTGAATAAAGTAGCCACTGAGCACCGAAAAAAAGACGGCCCAGGTGTGTTTGTCGAGATGGGCCTCGACAAGCCACACCCGCTTGTCTTTACGGGTATTCGCTCACTTGGCGAAGCGAAAATTGTGAAGAAGCACAGCGGAGTCATGATCTATGTTGATGCACCGCTCGAGATGCGCTACGAGAGGGTGACCGCACGAGTTCGTGATGGCGAGGCGCATATTTCCCTCGAAGAGTTTAAAGAACGTGAAGAGAAAGAGATGTATGCAGGCCCGACCGATGCCGATTTCAATATTCGTGGTATTGGCGAAATGTCAGACATAAAAATCGACAACGTTATGTCGCTTGATGAGTTTATCGATCTCGTGTATGCAAAACTTGGCTTGAAATAACAGATACGCTCATGCTTGCGCATTGAAATTGATTTTAGTTTACTTATAACATGAGTGAAAAACATCCAGACACAGATACGTTTAGTAAACCTATTCCTAGCAGAGTATGGTTTATGAATAAAGAACAGTACGAAGCATCAAAAAAAGAATGGAGGGCATATGTTACACCACGCCGGGGGGGGATCGTGGCGTGATGATATTTTATGC
>RZYF01000138.1 GCA_010014665.1 Candidatus Saccharimonadota bacterium
TTTGCAGCGTATGTAGCAGAATCAGACACCCAAACAGGATCTGTTTCTGTTGTCACATATCCAGCGTTTATTAGTCCGTTTATTGCTATTCTATGTGCCACAATGCTATCCGTATTCACTCCTATTAACGTAAAATTACTACTTATTGATACGGCGTTGCTACCTATATCCGTAGCGTTTGAATTTATTAACATTAAATTACTTGCTATCGCTGTGGCATTGCTGTTAATATTTATACGATGCGCCGTTATACTATCTTTATTTTTATAAATCTGAGTGCTCAACCCCGTTGTGTCGCTTATCAGCAGGTAACGCCCGTCACTGTTTTCTGTTAAGTTTCCCAGCCCATCGCGGGTGTACGTCCATAACCCCGTCGAAGTGTTAAAGCTAACACCTGTTAGGTAGTTGTTCAATCCTGACCCACCGCCACCGCTTTCGAGCGATAACAGGCGTATGTTGTGCTCAACTAACGTGTCATCGTGACGGTCGAGCGTGTCACGAATACCATCTAAATCCGCACCGCTTATCTGCATCAAATCGTACTGTGTTGCAAGTAGTGACGTTGTGTCTTCATTTCTTAACAGGCTGTCAAAGGCTGCGAAATAGTAAGGGTCTGTTTCTGTTGTTAAATACCCTGCATTAAGAATACTATTTAATACATTTCTGTGAATTATTATGCTATCCGTGTTATTTTCCACGCTGTCACGTAACTGAACAATATCATTAAACCAAACTATCCTTGCCGAATCAGCAGAATAATGCGGGTCAATCTCATCAGGCAGTACTATACTATCATTTAACTTTTGTGATAGTTTTAACACCAAGCCGCCTAAATTCGTACCCGTTTTTGTTAACGTTTGCAACTCATTAGTCTTGCTGCTGTCTGCATCTGCAATGCTGAATGTTGTTCCCATACCCATCGATATGCATACTGATACCATTGTTTCGTTTTTCGACGAAGATAAGTGTTGAATCAAAACATCGGATACCACAGACGCTTGTATATCTGCTTTTGTTGCTAATAAGGCAATGGTATCGGAAAGCTGCGCAAAATCGTTAATCATGTAAAACATTTGATTGTTTTTTAATGCTAATAACGTATCAGGGTTTATAACGTATGTTAATCCATCAAAATAGTTTTCTGCTGTTGTGCGGAATGTTCCTTGTACGTGTAAATCTGCGGTGGGATGTACCGTGCCAATCCCTACTTTTTTTCTCAATATCGTTTTTGTAACATCTGTATTACCTATCGTTACACTGTTACTCCCGTTTCCAATTGTAGTGTAACCTATCACCGTTTCGTTAACGTCGCTTGCTATTGCTGCT
>RZYF01000139.1 GCA_010014665.1 Candidatus Saccharimonadota bacterium
GGTTCATCCGACATTTCGAGTGATAGTGATATAAAGCAGAAAACTGCTGTATAATTTGTATATTTGAATATTCACAAACAAATGTACAGTTATGAACAGCAGTTTTCTATATCATGCGTGGGGTTTATACAACCATAAATGCACCTGTGAAGCATACAAAGGTAATACAATTATCTTGCATATTGAATCAAAAAAGCGGGAGAAAGTCTGTCCCAAGTGCGGTTGTCATCAATTGGTCAAGAACGGTTTTCGCATCCGCGACTTCATCGGTCTTCCGATAGGCGGCAAGAAGGTGATAATCCGTATGAAAGTCCAACGTTACAAGTGTAAGATTGAAGATTGTGATTATGATAGGCAAGAGAAGATCCCCTTTGCCACGGGCAGTTGTAGCTATACTCATCGTTTCGCCAGATATGTAGTTGGCTTGTTAAAGGCTATGACCTTGAAAGATACAGCCAATCTTTTGGGTGTGACATGGGACACCATCAAAGATATCCATACCCGTCATCTTGAATACCATTATGCTCCTCCTTCGCTTGAAGGAGTGTGTTGTATTGGAATAGATGAATTTGCGGTGAGGAAAGGACATGTGTACAAGACAATTGTGGTTGACTTAAAGAGTGGTCGTATCATCTATGTCGGTGACGGCAAGGGAGCTGATGCCTTGGATGGCTTCTGGCAACGAGTTAGAAAAAAGGGTATTGACATCAGGTATGTTGCAACCGACCTATCTGCGGCTTTCATTTCATCCGTATATAAAAATTGTCCTAATGCAGTGCATGTGTTTGACCATTTCCATGTGGTAAAGCTGATGAACGAAAAGTTGGATGAGATACGCAGGGTGCAATACAACATGGAAAAAGACATCAACAAACGTAAAGTGTTGAAAGGTACGCGCTACCTGCTGCTGAGCAATAGCGAGGACATCTTTGACAAGAAGTATAAGACAAGACTTGACAATGCGTTGAATATGAACAAGCCCCTGTCACAGGCTTACTACCTTAAAGAACAGCTCCGGGAAATTTGGACGCAGGTTAATAAGGACGAAGCCGAAAAGGTCATACTTGATTGGGTAAAGCAGGCGAAAGAAAGTAAAGTTCCACAATTAATGAAGATGGCTACCACGATAATGGCACATAGGACAGGAATACTTGCATGGTACGACTGCCATATATCGACAGGAAAAGTCGAAGGCATAAACAACAAGATAAAGGTGATGAAGAGAGCGGCATATGGTTTTAGAAACGAACGATATTTTGAACTAAGGCTATATGCTCTTCATGATTGTCGTATCACTCGAAATGTCGGATGAACC
>RZYF01000040.1 GCA_010014665.1 Candidatus Saccharimonadota bacterium
CAAGAGGCGCAAATTAGTAATATTGCACCCCTGTATCATATCTGTTACTGTTTAAGTAATGGACAGGTTCTTGCAATTGTTTGGTGATAGCCCAGTGGATTACGTCGTCAACTCAGTGCTTATGGCATTTATAGCCTATTGGGTGTGGCGTCTGCTGCTTAAACCGCTCTTTACGATCATGGGAAATCTGTGGGCCCTTCGCGCCGAAAGAGATATCGCGGTGCTTGAAATTACACCCCCTAAACAATCCGCCGTACCCCCGCCTAATACACAAAGTCTCTTTGCTGTATTGCAACAACATATCGATAGCCATAGCCCGATATCTTTCGAGATCGTTGGGAGTAAGAAATCTGGCATACGGTATCGTGTCGTCGCGGCTCGAAAAGACATACCGAGTATCCAAAAAAACTTTGCGGCCTATATGCCCGAACTAAAGTTCAAACAAGTTGATAGCGCGCCAGAGCTGCGGCTAGGCGCAATTGTAATGGATATGAAGCTTGCTAGGCATTTTGCATACCCCCTGAAACCGCACGAGGATTTAACGCAGTCCGATCCTATCGCGTTTATCGCCGGTTCGATGACTCGGCTCAAGGAGGATGAAGAGGTTGCGCTCCAGATTGTCCTACGCCAGTTTTATTCCAGGTCAATACGGCGTATCTATAACCAGGTACTTAACAAAGGCCAGGCGCAAGTCGATGGCAGGCTACGCTATTATTTGCGGGGATATTGGAAGCTTTGGACGGTTACTGTCCTCGCTATGCTAGTCTCTGGTACGTGGGAATGGGGGGTGTTTGTCTTTATTGTTATTACTATCTCGATGTTATTCGCTGAACGTGAGGAGCGACAGCTAACCCACCTTGAAGAAGTTATATACGAAAACATTGTAGCAAAACTGTCACAGCCGTTGTTCCAAGCTGATATGAGGTTCAGCGCATTTTCAGAAAATCGCGCGGAAATGCTCGTCTCTGATTTTGCAGCCTCAATGGAAACGCTTAGCTCGCCGGGTTTTCAAAGTGTCAAATTCGCGAAACATCTTTTAGGCAGTCAGTACCGGTATGTCAGTATGCTATTCAACCGTCGACTTGGCACGGTTTTGCCATTCGGGTCCTCAGTTTTGAGCGCATCCGAACTGGCATCTATCTTCCATTTTCCGCAAGGCATTATCCGTACTGAGGGCATGGTACATACGCACAGTAGGATACTGCCGGCACCTGTCAGCTTGCATGACAACCCTAACTTAGATGTTGTCATTGGTGCCAATAAGTACCATGGCAGTGAGACTCTCATCGGTCTTACGGAGTCGGAGCGAGAGCGCCACATGTTCGTAATTGGTGGTACTGGCAGCGGCAAGACGACTTTGCTGAAATACCAGATTATACAGGACATTCAAAACGGTAAGGGCGTTGCCGTAGTCGACCCCCACGGTGACCTTGCCGAAGAGCTACTCGAGTACATCCCCGATGAGCGTCAAAAAGACCTGATATATCTCAACCCAGACGATCTCGACAACCCAATCGGCGTGAATCTTTTAGAGTTGCCAGAAGGTTTGACGGGCAATGATTTGCTGCGCGAAAAAGACCGCGTCACCGAATCTGTCGTATCTGTCATGCGCAAGATATTTTCAGAAGATGATAGCGGTGGTCACCGCATCGAATACGTCCTGCGAAATGCCGTACAAACAGCGCTCACGCTCGACAAGCCGACGCTGTTTACGATATTCCGACTGTTAAACGATGGGAAATATGCCAAGGAGGCCATAAAAAACCTAGAAGACGAAGACCTGAAGCTATTTTGGAAAAACGAACTTGGTAAGGCTGGTACTATGCAAAAGGTCAAAATGGCGGCCGGCATTACTGCCAAGATTGGACGGTTTCTCTTTTCGGCCAGCGCCAGGGCGATGCTCGAAAAAGAAAAATCTGATATCGACTTTGGAGAAATCCTAGATGGCAAAATACTCATCTGTAATTTTTCAAAAGGTCGCTTAGGCGAAGATACCTCCATGTTGTTTGGCATAACGATACTCGCAAAATTACAACTTGCCGCCCTCAAGCGTTCAGAGCTCAAGCAAGCCGACCGCAAACCGTTCTATTTGTATGTCGATGAATTCCAGAACTTTGCAACGCTTTCCTTTACTCAAATGTTGAGTGAAGCCCGCAAGTACAAAGTCTTTTTGACCATGGCAGAGCAAAGTACACAGCAGCAAGATGATCAAAAGATGGTAAATGTCATCCTGGCAAATGTTGGCACCGTCGTCGTGTTTCGTACCGGTAGCCCGAAAGATGAAGAGCTCCTACTTCCTCTATTTGAGCCATATATAGAAAAGGGAGAGATCTCAAACCTATCAGCCTACAACTTCTATTGCCGCATCACGAGTGTTGAGGCACAGGAGCCTATGAGTGGCGAGACAATTATTACCAAAAGGCTGAAAACCGTTGCCCTATAAGTCTATAGAGGCATTGCAGACATATTTTGAAATTGTGCTTCGGTGGATTCGCAAGCGCCTACCTATTTCGCTGTATGAGAGCCCCTTACCCCGCATTCTCATGATACGGGCATGGAAAACATAGCATTTCTGGTGCTCGGGGTCTGTCTTCCGCCCTTGCGGCCGCCCGAGTACGACGCCTTCGGCTTTTTTGCGCGCCAAGGCTTCTATAGTGCGTTGCGATATCAGATTTCGCTCGATTTCTGCGCTCAGACCAAAAGCAAATGCGAGTACTTTACTTTGTATGTCATCGCCTAGCCTATAGCCATCTTTCACTGTCCAGACTTGGCATTTCTTGTTCATGCATATATTTAGTATGTCCATGATCATGAATAATGATCGGCCTAGCCTCGACAGCTCGGAACAGATTATCAAATCTCCGCTGCTAACTTTTCGTAGCAGCCTCCCTAGCTTACGCTTGTCGTAGCTTTTTGTGCCGGAAATAGTTTCTTCTATCCATCCGTCAACACTCATCCCCTCGCGTACTGCGAACTGTTCTATTTCGTATCGTTGGTTTTCGACCGTCTGTCTATCACTGCTGACTCGGATGTAGCCATAAATCATCTTTTCTCCTTTTCTTACCAATTATGTCGGAGAAAAACGACCGTATAAAACCGCCGGCGGAGCAATGGTTTATAACGAAGAGTTGAAGCGTAAAATCCCAGCAACCTGGAGCGCTGGCGGCCTTAATCGATTTATTGCTAACGAAAAAACTGGTGACTGGGGCAAGGAGTCAGCCCAGGCAAACTATTCACGTAAAGTTACCTGCATTCGTGGCACTGATTTAAATTCAATTCTTCAAACCCAGCAGATAAATGCGCCGGAGAGGTTCATTCTTGAAAAAAATACTCATAAATTACTGCAGAAGAACGATATTGTGATTGAGATTTCAGGAGGTAGTCCTACTCAATCCACGGGCCGCGCGGTCTATATCACTGACGAAGTTATGAGCATGTTTAACAACCCTCTGATATGTTCAAACTTCTGTAAGGCCATATCTGTTAAAAAAGATCTGTATCTATTTTTTGTATATTACTTATGGCAGTACCTGTACGATAACGGCATATTCTTTGGTTACGAAGGAAAAACGAGCGGTATCAAAAATTTGCTTTACGAGAACTTCATCAGTTCCTATAAAGTAGCCCTGCCCGACGAAGAGTTACTTTCGAGATTTAACAGTGCTGTCAAACCTCTGTCTTCTGCTATTATTGCTAACCGAAAAGAAGCCATGAGCTTACTCTCAGTTCGCAATTGGCTACTCCCTTTGCTTATGAACGATCAAGCTAAAATCAATGACTAGCCAGCTATACCAATTTGTCTATTCATTAACATCGGTAGAAGGAAATCTCTTTGCTCAATTAACTTTTGATTCTCATTTATAATTTCTGCTTGCTTATCTCTTAGTGGCTTAACAATATTAGCGAATGATTCTTGTAATGGGCTTGGTGGCACAGGAAGTTTATACCACCTCAACCCGTTTAGGTCTAGGTGTAGCACATTTGTTCCTGATGCAAAATGCTTGATGTAGTTATGATACGACTCTGTGCGCAGGCTTTCGTATAAGTACACATCAGTTAGGCCCTTAGATACAACCCTCGATAGGTCCATTGAGTATAAGTATTCTTTGTGTTCTCTTGGAACCAGAATGGGAGATCCGATGATGTCGGCATTTCTAGTGAGATCGGTACAGGCTATAAGCATGTCACCGGCTGTTACAATCTTGTCTGACTTGTATTTTCCAGCAAAGTATTTCAAAGTACCTACGCGATAGTTGCGAGAAATATCGATTGATGCCAGATTAATCATCGGCATCCCATCGCCCGTAGATATAGATTTGGACGTGTACGATATGCCGCGCTCAAGTGATATGAAATCGTCCAGCGCGCTAGCCGTCCAGTCAGCCGGGATTTCACGATTTAATTTCTCGTTATATTCCATTGCTCCACCGGCTGTTTTATACGGTCGTCCGTTTTCGTCAGGAAACTCAAATTGCACGAACCAGTAGTTAAACAGTTCACGCACCAGAACTTCGAGTTCGGAATTCACTTTTTTATTTAGCTTAATCTTTGCATCGAGAGCTGCTAGCATCCTAGCGACTATTTTTTGATCATCAAGATCAGGAACATCAAATCTCAAGTCAGTAAAATTATCCAATCGTAGGCTCGGAACTGTACTGCCAACACTAACGTTAGCAAAATGCTTTGTTAAAGTTTTTAGACGATAGAATAGATACTTTGAGTCGTAATTTTTGTCTACATCATAAATGACGTAACAACGTTGATGAAGGTCAAACTTGCCTTTAAAATATCGAGGTTCAAATATTTGCCTAGAGTCTTCTCCTGCAATAATAATAGCTTCTGCATCAAAAAGGTATTTATTGCTCCGTTTAATATCAACAGATCTATCAAAAAATGCATAATCACCAGTTAATAATGCATCTTTAACATCACTCTTACCGTTAGTGATTTTTGCTATATCGCCAAGCCGCACCTTATGCATATTGCGTGCCCGATCTCAACCAGCTGTAGCTGCGAAAAAGAAGCGGTCGATTATTTGCATCAGGGAAATTGAACTGCACAAACCAATAATTATGCAAATCTCGTGCTAAAGCCTCTAGTTTTGCGTTTATCCTGTAGTTCAGTGCAATTTTATCGTCTAAGAGTGATAACATCTGGGCGATTGATTTTTGCGTAGCAATGTTTGGTGCATAAATTGGAAAGTCTAGAATCTGATTTTTGTCGAGGCGCGGCATCTTTGAACCCTTTGCGCCCTTCATTGCAAAATCAAAAAACTCATCTTGAAACAGATTGTAATACACGAATTTTGAGTCGAATTCTTGCTTGACTCTAATCGTCGTCACATCAGCTGAGCTTCCCCCTTGGTTTGTGGCGAACCATATCTTCTTCAAATACGGACGAATATTCGCAACTAAAATATCGCCAGCATTGTATGTCGCAGTCTTCCCGCTAGTTGGTACGTATAACGAATCTTTTTTACCTTCTTTATTCTGCAGAATATTGTCAGTGCCGATATAATTTTCGACTGTTAAGCGTGCAGCATCTATTCGCTTATCTGAAAAACTTACTACATCACCGAGTTTTACTTTATTCATCGCTATCCCCATATTGTTGAGATATAGATCGGTCTTTTAGGGTAATCTCTATTCTTGAAAGTATTTTCGCAGGATCAAGATCTTTGTGATCGTGAGATAGCTGCAGCTTTTCAGGCTTGATGAAGAGTTGTGTCTTTTCTTTTTCTCCTTTGTAGCCAACGTACAGTACGACAATGGTGTCACCGTCTTTGTCGGTCTTTACATCAGCCTTGATCGAGTAATCGCTACTGCCCGGCAATGCATCAAATTTCTTAATTTCAGGCACATAATAATCATCGAGCCGCACAAGTTTTGCATCTTGATATATGTCTTTGTCATATAACGCAAGTGCCCTAGACTCCATTGTCTTGAGAGAATATTTGGAACTCTGAGCTGTAGAGCTGTAATCAACGTCTCTCTGACACATGGGACAAACTAATTTATAACCTTCGGGCGCCCGCTTACCTAAACCAACATCAGTAAGTTTTAGCTTGTGTTTTGGGCAAAGGAAAACTACCCGTCGCTGTTCGTTTCCATTGTCCCAATCTGCGAGCATTGGCTTCACTACACTAAACAGTAGGCTATCGTCATATTGATAGATGGTTTCTTTATCCACCATACTTCAACTTCCCGAGCTGTTCATTTATTTCGTCTTCTAGCTTCTTGCTCTCGGCGAAGAATTCGTTTAATGTTTTCTTGTGGTCGGCCATCTTGGCTTCGAACTCTTCTGGCGTGATATCTACGTATTTGATCTTGATCTCGAAGTACTGACCAGCAGCGAGTGAATAATTTTTGGCCTTAATTTCATCGCTATCGAGCTGAACGGAAAAATCTTCGATTGCCTCTGTTGCACTAAAGGCGTCAATAATCTTTTGCTCTTCTTCTTTACTAAGCACGGTTTTTTGATTTTTACCTTCTTTG
>RZYF01000041.1 GCA_010014665.1 Candidatus Saccharimonadota bacterium
CCGCTCCGCGTCGCTCAAACCAATGTATTTCTTAGCCTGCATGAATCTATTTTAGCTGCTGGGAGTTAGTGGGTGTCCTAGTATATTCCGTACTTTGTGGACACAAGCAAAGATAGCTCGTTATTGACAGAATCTATCTCGTTTTGTGCATCACAGACTATACTTTTTTGAAGTTCCTTTATTTGCTCCAGAAGAGCCGCATAATTAGTGCCGTGTGTTTCATGGTCGCCTATATCTTTTACACGTTCAGTTAGAGCTTTTGATAAAAGCGCTTGGATAGCTTTTGCTTGATCATCTGGTGATGCAAAAGCATCTATTCTACGGGGTTCTGGTCTTTTTGAGTTCGCCACGTTTGGCGCTCCCCATGGCACATTATTTGACCAAGATCCCAAACCACTGTTAAGTGTCACGTCCCAGCCATATCTTATCGGGGAACCTACCTCATGCCAGACCCACTTTTCTCTTACTAACTTTTCACCACTACCACCATCTATCCATTTTTGACCAACGGTATCATCATATACAACAGTATGAATTTCAATTTCTGGTAGATTATTAGGGTCAATTAGCCCATTAGGAAAGTCGTCTAGCTGCATTGATGCTCTATTAGAACCCTGCGACATAGCTAGTTCATACGCTTTCAGAATAGAGCTTTTACCAACATTGTTTGGGCCAACAAGAATCACAATGTCATCCAAGTCGATTTCTACTGGTTTTGAACCTATAGCACGGTAATTTTTTATAATTAGCTTCGTGAGCCTCGGCTTTGCAATATTATCATCAGTTGATTCAAGTTGAGCTAATGGCTGGGTGGCTCGGGGCATATTTATTTCTCCAAATGCTTTTCGAGTTCGGTTACTAAATCTAAAAGCTGGGTGGTTTTTTGGACTATGCGGGTTTGTTCGGCGAGGGGCGGGAGTGGAACAATAGACTTGTCAAATGCCGCATCATTTATAGCTGGGTAGGCTGCGCCGACCGATTTTGAATTTACATAATCTACGAAATATGGAGCTAGGAAATTGTACAAAATCCATTTAGATATAATTCCAGTATACGGATGCACGACTGCAAACGCCGTACTCGCAATTAGCTCCTGCTTCTCGGCATTTTCGATAATCGCAGTGTTTAGTAAATAGGGTCGGACTGTCGAATAAATCACCGTGCCGCCACTGACGAGCTTGCGTGCCCTTGAGGGCGCGTTATTCGGCGTGGTTAACGGTAAGTCGCTAATTAATTTGGCTCGTTTGTTGTCTACCGAAGCAACGTCAATATAATAAAAATCTTTGTCTGGTTTTTTCTGCCCAAGTGCATAGCCGGCATCTCGAATTCGTACCCATTTCCAGCTTTGGGGGATTTGGAACGGCACTTCGGATTCTTTGATTGGTGGTAGCGTTTTTTGAGGTTTTAGTTTTCCCTCGCGGCCGAGTTTGGTTTTTTCGGCTTGGATTTGCTGATAGAGTTCTTCACCCGTACCTTCAATTGGGTCTTGCGGGACGAGTTGGCCGGAGACGGCGAGGTGGAGAATGGTCTTGCGGAGTTCGGCGGCGTCGGCTTTTGTACGGATGATTTCGGACAGGTGGGTAAACGCAAGCCCACTATCTCCACGGGACAAACCTGCAAGTGCAACAGAGACAAGTTTTTTGCGCTCGGCTTGTTCGGCTTTGTATTTAGTCGCAAGCTCATCAATGAATGAAAAAATCGTATCAACTTTCTCTACAATTCGTTCTTGTTCACCGAAGGGCGGGAGTGTGATAGGCATTTTTCTTCCATCATCAGTGCCGAGCCGTGGCATTTTCACCCCGTAGGTAAGCTCGTTGACGGTATTTACAAAGTTTGGTGATTTCAAACATAGGCGCAAGTATTCGGGCTCAATTAATCCCCTGGGTACGCGCAGCGGCAATATTTCGCTCGAACACACACCGCTATCATCAGCTACAATCACTTTGTCTAAATATGGTCGGAGCTTGCCATACAGCACATCATGTTTATAAAATACATTTTTGTCACTGAGAGAGCCACGCGTGCTTGCGTCTACTTTCGTAAGCAACCTAGACGATTCTTTTTCGATATCCTCTAACTCAAGTACCCACGTGTTGCCCGTTATGTCAGATGGCTTTGCTTTTTCGGCTGTCCCGTAATTTGTCAGTTCTCCGAGCCGTGTCCATTTCCAGTTTTGCGGAATATCGAAAGGCATTTCTGGTTCAGTAACTGGGGGTAGTGTTTTTTGAGGTTTTAGTTTTCCCTCGCGGCCGAGTTTGGTTTTTTCGGTTTGAATTTGTTGGTATAGTTCTTCGCCAGTGCCCTCGCTTGAGTCCTGCGGGACGAGCTGGCCGCTGACGGCGAGGTGTAGCACGGTTTTTTTAAGCCGCTCTATGCCGCCGGGCACGTGGATGTACTCATCGAGGTTGTCGATGAGCGTACGGAGCTCTTTAACAGTCATGGTGCGCAAGCGCCTCGGTAAGTTCGTTTTTAATCTTTTCTAGAATGTCTTTTACCTCTGCCTGCTTGGCGCGATAATCGGCCAAAACTTCTTCGGGGTCTAGTTCATCTACCTGCACGGTATTTGGGTTTTTGATGTCAAGGTTGTAGTTCCGCTTCACAATCTCGTCGATACTGACTTTCCAAGCAACTTCTGATTCGGTACGGTCGTTCCACCACTCTTTGATAGGCTCGAATTCTTCTAGCTTAATCGGTTTTGTCTTGTTGTAGGCTTTTACGCCTTCAGGCAATTTGTGCTCGTAGTACCAAACTTCTTTAGTTGGCTCGCCCTTGGTGAAGAACAGCAAATTTGTGGCGATGGAGGTGTATGGCGCGAACACGCTGCCCGGGAGGCGGATGATGGTGTGCAGGTTGCATTCTTCGAGCAAATGTTGCTTTATGCGGGTTTTGACACCCTCGCCAAACAGCGTGCCATCAGGCAAGACAATGCCGGCACGGCCACCATCTTTGAGCAGTCGGACGAATAGCACGAGGAATAGGTCTGCCGTTTCGCGCGTGCGGAAACTAGTTGGAAAGTTGTCCTCCACGCCATCTTCTTCGCTGCCACCAAAGGGCGGATTTGCCGTGATGCAATCAACAAAATCTGCTGGGCCGTAGGAAATAAGCGGACGCGCAAGCGTGTTATCGTGACGCACACCAGAAGGTTCTTCGAGGCCGTGAAAAATCATGTTAGTGACACACAGCGTGTATGGAAGCTGTTTCTTCTCAACGCCGAGGATTGAATTTTGGAGTAGTTGTTCATCCTCCGGAGTCTTCACTTCTTTACGGATATGGTCGATGGCACCAGTCAAAAAGCCACCGGTGCCACAAGCTGGGTCAAAAACTTTTTCGCCAAGTTTGGGGTCTACCATCTCGACAATGAACTTAGTGATGGGGCGTGGCGTATAGAACTCGCCAGCGTTACCGGCTGATTGCAAGCTTGCTAGTAGCGTTTCGTAGATATCACCAAACGCATGGCGGTCGGTAGAGGTGTTGAAATCGAGGTCATTAACCTTGTTGATGACTTTTCTCAGCTGTGTGCCGTTTTTCATGTAGTTAAAGGAGTTCGAAAACACTTCTTTTACGACAGTTGTGCGCTTGTTTGCCGGGTTGATTTCGAGGTTTTTGAGGCTTGGGAATAAGTCGTTGTTTACAAAGTCTAATAGCGCGTCACCCGTAATGCCGTCGTCTAGCGCTGCCCAATTTTTCCAGCGGTATTTCTCTGGCACAGCTGGCACATAAGAACTATCTAGGAATTCTTTCTGTTTTTCGTCGTCGTCGAGCACTTTGAGGAAAATAATCCACACTAATTGTGACAAGCGCTGCGCGTCACCGTCCACGCCATCATCTTTGCGCATTTCATTTTGAATGCCTTTTATAAAACCGCTGCCTATCATGCTCCTACCTCTTCATATAGCTCATGTTCAAGTTTATGTACTGCCGTTTCGTACGCGTCTATACCCCCGAAGATATTCGCAATCTCTATGGGTGTACCAAAGTTAGTAAGCGGTTGTACCTTGAGTACTTCTTTTTCTTCGATTGCGCGCAAGCTGGTTGACTCATATTTGTCGATAAGGGCTTCGAGCACTTCGCGGGCTTTACCTTGGTATTCATGCAAGAATTTACTTTGGCGAGCCTTATCGGCCCGAGTTTTGCGACCAAGTGGTTTTTTGCCATAGGCGATATGCATAATAACGTCAAACATGTCGGTGTCTTCGCCGAATGTTTCACCGAGCTCGTAAATAGGGATGCCTTTTTCGGCCATCTCGTCGAGGATGTAATACTTTTGCTTGGCAGACGTCCAAGTCTGCAGGAATTCGTCGAGCGTAGCGTATTCGCCAAGGATATTTTTGCGCGTATAGTCCGTAAGACTTTCGGTGATAAGCTTGCCGTCTGCGCCCATAATACGTACGTGATCACCGATTATATTGACGGTTTGTCCACTGATAGTGTGAATAACGCGGCGGCTATCTTTGTCATTTGAGCCGGGGATGTATACGCCATTTTCGCTGCCTGGCTCATTTACAAAACTTGCACCGTCATTTTCGTCCGACGTGCTATAACTGTCAGTCGCGCTCTCAATTTCATCAACCACGTCGTCGAATTCCTCCGGAGTTTTAGGCTCATACACCTTAACGGGGTCGCCATCAAAGTCAGGGTCAGCAAACAGTTTTGTGACATTACGAAAATCCAATATCGTAAAGTAGGTTTTGTCATAATCTTCGCGCACACGGGTGCCGCGACCTATAATTTGTTTGAATTCAGTCATACTTTCGATATTGCTATCGAGCACTATTACTTTGCAGGTTTGCGCGTCCACGCCCGTAGTCATGAGCTTACTCGTTGTCGCGATAACCGGGTATTTTGACTCGGGGTCGATAAAATTATCGAGTTGCGCTTTGCCGATCTCATCATCGCCAGTGATACGCATGATGTACTTGCTATTTTCTTTGATGCGCTCGGGGTTGAGGTTAACAAGTGCTCGCCGTAAACGCTCAGCATGATTAACGGTACGCGCAAAGACAATCGTTTTGGCGTAAGGATCTGTTTTATTTAGGAACTTCATCAGGTACTCCGCGACCTTTTTATCACGTTCGGGCAATATTATGGTGCGATCTATATCTTTTGAAGTATACTCTTTATCCTCAATCTCGTTGCCTGCGTCGTCAGTTTCACCCTCTTCTGGACGCCATCCGAATGTATCGACATCAGTCGCGATACGAATCACCTTATAAGGCGCTAAAAAGCCATCGTCAATGCCTGATTTAAGTGAATAGGTATAAATGGGATCGCCGAAATAATGTGAAGTACTGGTGTCTTTTGTCTCTTTTGGCGTTGCGGTCATGCCAATTTGCGTGGCTGGGTCGAAATACTCTAAAATTTCGCGCCAGGCACTATCTTCATTTGCTACACCACGGTGACATTCATCAACGACAATCAGGTCAAAGAAGTTGCGGTCAAACTGTTTATAAATGTTCCTGATTTCTTCATGTCCGGTGACTGCCTGGTAGAGCGACAGGTAGATTTCGTATGCTTTATCTATGGTGCGATCGGATATCTTGGTCATAGCTGAACCAAAGTGCTTAAAGTCGTTTGTCTTTGTCTGATCAACAAGGATGTTGCGGTCGGCAAGGAAAAGAATGCGTTTTTGCTTACCGTCTACCCGAGGCGCATGCCAGTAGCGCCAGATAATCTGAGCGGCTGTGTAGGTTTTACCCGTACCTGTTGCCATAACGAGCAGTATGCGTTTTTGTCCTTTTGCGATGGCCTCTAGCGCCCGGTTGATAGCAATTCGTTGGTAATAGCGCGGTGTTTTGCCTGAGCCGTCATCATGATATGGAGTCGTAACAACTTGCGCCTCTGCGGCAGTATCTATACCACGCCACTGTTTGTAAAGTGCCTCAAGGCGATCTGGACTTGGAAACTGCTCTAGCGAGATCTCCTGCTCAACGGTTTCAAGTAAACCGGTTCGGTCATGCCACAGGAATGAATCGCCATTGCTTGTAAAGACGAAAGGAACATCTAGCGCTTCGGCATAGTTGACGGCTTGCTGTATGCCGTCCCCGACATTGTGGTTGTTGTCTTTCGCCTCAACAACAGCGAGCGGCATATTGGTGCCGTCTTGCCGCATGAGCAAGTAATCGACGCGCTTTGGCTCCCTGCGAGTCGTTTTTTTACCTCTGATTTCTATACGTCCATTTGTAAAATAAAAAAATTCTTCTCGTACCGTCCCAATATCCCACCCAGCAGCTGTAATAGCTGGCGTTATGAATCGAGTGCGAATTTCTGTTTCGGTGAGGTTTTTCTTATCCATGTGCTAGTCATTATATCTGATTTTATCTGTTTAGTCCTCAAACTTCAGTGGCAGGCTATGAAACGTTAACGGATCGTCCCAGTCTACTTCGTAGGGCTTGAGCCATACCTTCTTGTCACCGGTCAATAGCCGCTCGGTTGTAGTCGTGAATATCTCGAAGTCTGGCAGCATATTGGCCGTTAGCCGAACGACTCGCTTT
>RZYF01000140.1 GCA_010014665.1 Candidatus Saccharimonadota bacterium
AATTAAATATCCGACCTCGTGTCGGATATTTAATTGGCAATGCGCTCTGTAGAATTGAAACACGGTCGCGACAGCTTCAGCTGGCGCAAGACCGTGGTTTGGCGTAGCGATTGAAGCAAAAGAAAGCACCGTAGATATTTTCTTTTGCGAATGAACGGAGGAGGCTTTAGACGCCTTCCACGTGCCCCTGCCAAGTAAAAGCGATAAACTGTCACAGGTGTGTCTTTTTATTTTTCTCATGCTTCTGGGTAGTAATTGCTTACTGTAGAATTGATTAAGTATGCTAAAAAGTGTCATCAAAGAGATTCCCGGACTAGTTCTTACTGGAGCTAGATACGCGATGGCTGAATCTATCGCACGTAAAGTAAGAAACGATGAGCCCATAGTCGGTGACCTAGCTGCCTTTATGGCTGCAGACGTTTTAGACGGAGCGATCTTGCGCAAGTTTAATGCAGACACTCCGATACGTCGAGTTGCCGATGGTGCCGTAGACCATCTTTCTATGGCTCGAGCTGCATACGAAACGGCCAAAAAAAACCCAGATTCAAAAACATACATAGGCGTCATCGCGGCTAGAGCAGTTCTCGTAGGAGGTGCAAACGCGTTGCATCTATCGATAACGGGTGAGGTTACGAAAGGACAAAACAAACAACGTATAGCAAATCTTTCTACGGCAGCCTTTGCATTGGTGGCGTTGACAGGTAACAAGAAAGCGACACACACAGCCGGTGTAGTATCAACAGGAATTGCGTTAGTGACCGCGTTACCGCATTTTAAGGGAATCGGAAACAGGAATGAATCGGGAATACGCAAGCTATGACGTTTTTTCTAATTAGTGACATAATATCCCTCAATAGGTTTAGTAATCGATTTATGGTCTCTGACGCGATTCTTCTAAGATGTTATTTTAAACACGATAAGACTTTTCATCCTTGATAATCACTTGTACGGACGCTAACCTTCTTGTTTTTATAAATTTTCTAACTCTATCACAAAGGCTGGACATATAGCACCTCCGAAATAGAGTTTTCATTAATATGGTAAAAAGCTCTATCTGCATCTACGAACGTCTGTCAGAAAATAGACTAACCTTTTAGCGATGGATTTCTGAGTTAATCAGTTATTTAATACATATAGATCGTGACTGATTAGCTCAAGAATAATCAATATTTATGACGTGTTTATAACTAAATTGCTATGATTTAGTTGTGCGTCTAACAACGGGCAAATTTCAATCTATAAAATGTACTTGCAAATGGTAAACCAAAAGCGATATACTGTTGTAGTAATCATA
>RZYF01000042.1 GCA_010014665.1 Candidatus Saccharimonadota bacterium
AGAAGTGCCATAGGTACTTTGGAGTACCTATGGTTTTAAGATAGCGAGTCAAGCGAAGTCGAAAACACTAGCAAAATGAAATTGTATGCAAAAATCTTTTTGAAATACACGTGACATATACATAGAATTACCATGCTGTAGAATAGGAGTATGACACGCAAATTAGCATCTGAAAAAGTCATCGTATCGGCACCGCTATCCTTTAGTGGATCGGCTCAGCGCATCTGGAAGATTACCGACGTCGAGAATCCTATCGCCAAGTTCGCCTTGGCTTTGATTGCAATAACGCTAATTATGTGCGCATGGATGTTTGTTCTGTGCTGGTACTTTGTGATGTATATACTGTTTGGCGTATTCTTCTTTATCTTTAGGTTATTTACACGAGGCAGGCGCAAGAGTAAACGTGATAAGTTGCGCCATCGTGAAGTGTTGGATGCAATCGAACAGCACAAGACACTTTAAGTACCAAGCCGTCAAAACAAGTTTGACGTAACTTCGACATTTCTGTTAGAAAAATCGAAGTGGAAATAATTTCATATTGTCACGACTGTCGGTCGTAGTTTCGCTTGGCTTTATGTATGTTTTCGTGATGTGTATCGAACCAACTGGCAAATTCTTGAGATAATTTTAGTAACTCAATCCCTACGCTAGTAAGTCTATACTCAACCTTTGGTGGCACGATTGGATATACCTCTCGTTCAACAATACCAGTCCGCTCCATTTCGCGGAGTGTTTCGGTCAATACTTTTTGTGTGATGCCAGGCAAGCACCTCGCAATCTCAGAGTGGCGCATCGTTTCACTACTGAGTACCACTGCTATTTTCAGTGTCCATTTGCGCGCCAATAATCCCACCGTATGCTCCCGTAAGCGTCGTCTTGTACGTGTTGGCATAGGCAACCTTCCGTTTGCGGCAGATCGTTCAAACGAGAGGTAGGTCTGAACTTCGTTGAAGACCGATACATTGCCGATAATAAAAAGACGCTCCGAAAGATATACCCTCGGAGCGTCGTGAATATCATACAAGACCCTTCAAAAATAAATGTAGCACATAAAACAGCACTTCGTCAACGACGTTAGCTCTGTACCGCCGTCATCAGCTCGGCGTAAGTACTCACTGCACTATACTTCACAGTATCATTACTTATCTTGTCGAAGTGACGACGTGCGCACTCGATCTTGGCTCGCTCAACTTCTCGTAGCTGGATGTCGCTGGTATCACCCTTGGTTTCGGCTACGAAGTAGATGTGTTTGACCGCACCTTCTTTGAACGTGATTGCCCAGTCTGGGTTGTACTTGCCCATCGGTGTATTGATGTAGAAGCCACTCGGCAGCTTAACGTATAGCTCGATATTTTCAGCAATATCCATCTCGGTAGCTAAGTCTTTTTCGATAGTCGAATCGTAACGAACTTTATCAAAGAGGTGCTTCTTGGCATCGATGATGTTTTTGCCGTATTCACCCGTGATTGTTGGATCGACAAATATCTCCTCGGCATTCCATCGTTCGTCGAGCTTGTCATAGGTAATGTGCTCGATGATCGTGCTAGCTTTTTGCTCGTCGATGAGTTCCAGAACTTCGCGACCATGTCATTTACACAGATGTTAAGTGAGGCCAGGAAATACAAAGTGTATCTCACCATGGCAGAGCAGAGTACTCAGCAACAAGACGACCAAAAGCTCGTAAATATTATCCTGGCAAACGTCGGAACCGTCGTTGTATTTCGTACCGGCAGCCCGAAGGACGAAGAGTTGTTATTGCCTCTCTTTGAACCGTATGTTGAAAAAGGTGAGATCTCAAGCTTATCTGCCTACAATTTCTACTGCCGCATCAATGGTGTTGAGACGCAGGATCCTATGAGTGGTGAGACGATCGTTACCTGACCGCTAGCCGTACATTCAAATATCTTGAGTTATATTTACCGGCAATGGGAAGCTTGTTACGAATTCAGCCAATTGATCAGGGTTTTTAGCTAAATCAACCTCAATCCAGTTATCGAGTGCGCCATGACTAACGAGCGTTTCTTTTTCTTCATAGAACAAGTCGTCATCGAACCATAGGAATGGCCTATCAAAATCGATTGCTCGAGTTTTCGCGGTCTGCCAACTCGTCGGCTTGATTTTTTTCATCAGCTCTACGGTCTCATCATCAAACAAGTGCCCAATGTGTTGTATTGGCACGTTAGAATCGCCGTCGCAGTGAGTTGTTAGCCAGTAGGTAGTATGAGGGTATCGTTCAAGTACGGTAGCTAGAAACTCTTTAGAGTAATTTGCCGGAGTCAAATCATTTGCCAGTAAGACCCCGTCTATGTCTAGATAGATGTTAGGGGCTTTGGTATCAAAATCAACTTCACATTCATTGCAGTGACGATTTGGGTCAGCGCCCATGATAGCGCAACCACCCAGATGTACTTTGCCTGCTTTTAGATCTCGCTCAAGTGTATCCGTAAAGGCTTGAATGCCGTACATGATTCGGCAGATATTAGTGGAGTCGCAATTTGGGCAAGCAATGCTAGGCATGATCGTTAGATAGTATCCGCATCTTTATAAATATCCCAAGCAGTAATGATACCTTCGATCCTACTATTGGGCGTCCCGTCCTGCGTAATAAAAACGGCTGCTAACCGTTGGTTTTGGTTAATTGCCTCGCTGAATAGGCTGCGAACATAGTATAAATCGGTTTTTCTGCTGCAATATTTGTATTGCAGATAATCTTCGTCCCCGGTCGGTTTATCTAAGAACTCCTTGATATCGCCGAAAGTCTTTTCCGTTAGTAATATTGATCCGTCATTTTCCTGAGAACTATGATTAGCCCAAATCACAACTGATCGCTCAGAAAATATACCAACAACTTTCTGGTTATGAACGACCGGAATATTCGTGATGTTTAGATCGTTCATGATTTTTAGGTATTCTGCAATTACATCATCAATTTCCGCAGTAATCAAATGTGGTGGCTTTATGGCCACATGAGCAGCCATAGGTGGATGAGTTATTAGCTCTCTGATGTGAGTTATCGTGGAAACTGTTTCGTCGGACGGCTCAGCTAGATGTTCGTTGTGAACTATAAGATTTCTGAGAGCCTTCATAGTAGAAAGCTCACGCCTCATCGACTGATCGCGCAGTATGCCAAACCGAGCCTTTGTTTCAAGCTTTTTTATTGCGTTATGTACCGTGTTCCGCCTGCTCTCATCTTTTTCATCGCCATCAATATCGATACCAGCGTTATTGCAAAGATATTTTTCAATCTGGTTCCACTCATTGCGAAATTTATCTGAATTTGTCATACTTTACCCAACAATGAGATCTTCCTTCTCAAGTAGAGTAAAGAATTTATTAATAATATCCATGTTGCGGTTGATTATGTCTTGCTCAACAAAACCATCTCGTTTGATAAACTCCTCGATTTCAGCAATTTTACTCTTGTCTCGGTTCTTGCCACGCCTGACCTCGCCGCTGTATATCTTTTGCTTGCCTTCAAATGCGTAGTCAGAGGCTCGGATATTTATGCTGTCTTCTAACAAAACTTTATTGCCAAGTGATTCTAGATTCGACTCATCACTCAGCCCGCCCTCCATCTCCTGTCGCTTTTTTGAGAAAACATGTTCGATCTGGAATGTTTCGTTAATATCCAAAAGCGGCTGGTTGTCGAAAGTAAATGCATACCAGGTGATCAAAGACCGTGTAATCGGTCTATTGTTGGTGAACTTGTAGTTTTCCATAAAGGATCTCGCCTGAGAAGCGTTGAACTTCCTATTGGCAAAATTAACCTCTACACCGTTTATGATATTTATCATTTCTTCAAATATCGGTGTACGAAGTGCGTTAACACCGGGGTTCGTTACTGCATAGGTGTATATGAACGCCGTTATTTTATCTAGAAATGCACCGAATGGTGTTTCGTCGAGCGTGTCCTCACTGTTTCTATAGCGCAAAAAGTATACAGAGGTTATATACTGCCACATGCCGTTTGGTGCGTAGTTAAGTACAAAAAGTTTTTTACGGATTTCTTCTGAGAATAGTTCTTCATTTTGACGTGCGATATTTTCCCAAAATAATGCCAGAGACTTAAGCTCCGAGATAGTATCATCAGTTTTAAGATACTTGTATTTCCCACGTTCATAAAACTTGCGTAATGATTCAACAGTTGTGCTCTTGTTGCCCTCTTTGGCGCGTAGGTAGTACATGTACCTGGTAAACAGCTCGTCCATCGGCGTGCCGGTATTGGGGTTGAAAATCTTGCCGGTGATATCTTCAAGGTTTTTCCAGTTTTCAATGAACTCGTCTTTTTGACCTTTGTCGCCGTAGTACTTGTAAAACTGAGCCTTAAATATGTCTGCGTCAGAAAGTGGCAACCCGCGATCGTTTAAGGTAGAAAAGATTCGCAGTGCGGTATCTTGCGACTCGGCCTCTATCGGCAGTAGAATGCAGTTTTCAAGGATTCTTGTAGGAAAATGCGCAAAGTACGTGGGAAAACTATCCAGGAATTCACTAATCCGCTGCTGGAAAAACTTGTAGTTGATAACATATTGGCTCTTACTACCAGGCTGTACTATGCCCGTTTTTAGCAGTTGAAGGAACTCTTCTTTGTCGTTGTCTGTTGCAACTTCCGAGTTGATCTTTAAGGTATCTTTATCGACACCATACAGCTCTGTTGGGTGCGGACGCCAGATGCATCGTTCGATGTTTTTCCTGGTTTCTACGGAATTACTATCTTCCATCTTAGTGAACTTGTCGTAGAATGCCCTAAGCAATAACATCAGGGTGGTGAGGCGCTGTTGACCATCGATAACTTCTAGCTTGCCATTTTCATTTCTGAAGGTCACGATTGAGCCCAAAAAATATTCGTCATTGTTATCAAACTGACTATAATCGTTATTTGGAAAAGCAAAAGTAAATATGTCATCCCATAGTGTCTGGCACTGATCATCATCCCACGCATATGGTCGTTGATAATCAGGGATTAGGAAGTCAGACTTCTTGTCTGACAGCAGGTCAAAGATGGTTTTTTGGTCAACGTTTAGTTTAGACATATATTCTCCTGTATGCTCTTACGTTTATTTATTGGCCTCGGCGGCGCTTCTTTCTTTTGGGTACTGTATCGTCACATACAAAAAATCCTGACCGTTGAGAGCGCTATAGGCGGCTTCTTCATTATAGGTGCCATCCTCGGCCATGAGCGATCCAACATATCGAGCCGTATCATTGAGCAGCTGGTATTTCTCTCCCTGATTTTTTGGCTTTTGCACCGAATTTAGTGCGATCAAATCTTCAAGTAATGCTTCGCGGTACAAGGCAAAATTATGGCAATCACGAGCAGCCAAAATATAGCCAAATGTCGAAGGGCTCAATTTAAACTCGCCCGAAAAGAACGAGTGCAACAAGTTATTCACGCTATTAATCTCTTCGCCAACTGACTTAGGCTTCGCAGTCCACATATATGATAGTGCTTTCGCTGCAACTGGTTTTCGTTCGAGTTGTTTGTGCAAATTATCTAAGTCTATCCAATGACAAAATGAACCATTGTTGGGATTGTTTTTTTGCAACAATCCTACAATTTGCAGAGCGTTTGAGTCGGTCAACGCGCCGAGTGCTCTGAGCTCATCATTGAGTTTTGGTAGGATATCCCATTTGTACTGTTCATCCCATTTTGTGGTATCGCCCGATTGCCGCGCAGCCACATAGTCATTGCGGTGTTGTCCATAAAAATTCTTGATTGCAAGTTTGTTAATCATGTATTTAATGTCCTCATAACTCTTCCTTCATAAACAAATGCTGGTTTGCTTGATCGTGTATATCAAAGCCACCGCTTAACACAAACACCTTTAGTAAGTTTTCGGCTTTAACGCGTAGGCGAAAAGTTGGCGTGGCTTCGCCTTCGACTGAGGCAAAAAACGTTTTTGCGCGCTCGGTGTCTATAGTACTTGCCAAGTCATCAAACCGGCCATATTCGTTTATGCTGACGGCATTTACTCCGACACCCATCAAGTTTTGCAGTTTTGCTATATCAACCCCCAGCGCTGCGCTTATTTGTTGGACTTGCTCATTTTTAGCGCGATATTGGTATTCGGTAATGTACTCCCTGAACGGTTTGCCATCTGTGAGCTTTGCGTTGCCACTCTGTACATCGTGAATAAATATATTGGCGTATTTTTGTTCGTCTTGCGTGAGTGTGGCAAACGATTTGTGTAGTTCGTCTAGTGTGGCTTGTAATTGGCTATGGTCCACGCCGTCTTGGCGCAGTACTTTTAGGTATTTATCAAAGCGTGAGTTCATATAGTCGGTGTCTATCCGGCCGGTGTCTATGGCGACCAAATGCCCGTCAATATCAAACGTCATATC
>RZYF01000141.1 GCA_010014665.1 Candidatus Saccharimonadota bacterium
TGGCACTGTACTTCTTTAACGCAATTGGATCAAACGCCGATGCCGTACCGACATTTGTATACTTTATATTCTGGAGCCTGTTTATAACCTTCAATATCTTTGGTATCACTATGGTTCTCCAGTACAAAAAAATCGGCAAATGGAAAAACTACATAAACGGCGAGTTTACCTATATCACACTGTCGCTGGTAGCAAAAACATTGCTTGCCTGGCAAGTTTTTGGCGGTACTCTACGATAGAGAATCGCTTTTTGAAGATTTTTGACTAAACTGACCGCCAAATAACAAACATCCTAAAAGTCTCATACCCCCGAAAGTTTTTGCAAATAACGCAAGTTCTCTCGGGGGTTTTTGGTATTTTAAGACACCCCTCTTAATCTTCGTAAAACCTCTAGCTAAACATACCGCTGGACAGTAAGAGACAGTTGCATTTACGATTTATTTGACATACGATATACCAGATCGTGTATAAATTGGCCAACCCCCCTCGACTGAAATATTTCGACATTATTGTCGCTCTTTTTGCCGTAACACTAGTAGTATCTAACATTTCTGCAACCAAAATTATCAATTTCGGCAGTCTAGGCCAACTTTCGATCGTCACAGACGGTGGAGCAATTTTGTTTCCGCTCACCTACATACTCGGTGATGTGCTAACCGAAGTGTATGGCTACAGTTATGCGCGGCGAGCCATCTGGATTGGTTTTGCTACCATGCTATTTTCGACGTTAGTTTTTGCAATTGTCGGTGCCCTGCCCGCTGACGCTAGCTACACTGATCAAGCCGCTTTCACGGCAGTCCTAGGCGTAATGCCTGTCGTAGTTACTGCCAGTCTAACCGCATTTTTATTTGGTGAATTTATGAATTCATTTATACTGGCCAAGCTAAAAATCCGCACGGCGGGTAAAAAATTATGGCTTAGACTGATCGGTTCAACTCTCGTCGGTGAATTCTTCGACACATTAATCTTTTGTGGCATCATAGCCATTGGGTTTGGCATGTCGATAGAAGATTTCGTAAGTTATGCACTGTTTGGCTGGGTGTTCAAAACACTTGTCGAAGTAGTTATGCTGCCCGGTACTTATCGAGTTGTTGTCCTGCTAAAAAAACGCGAGGGCGTAGACCACTACGACAAAAGGACCGATTTTTTCCCGCTGTCCATCACTCTCACCGACAAATAATACCCACACTCTGACTTATGTCGCTGTTTTTTAGAATAAAAAATATCAAGAATAAAATATAAAGCATAAATATCAAGCACAATCCTATTGACATTGTA
>RZYF01000043.1 GCA_010014665.1 Candidatus Saccharimonadota bacterium
TTTATGTGTCCATACTGCTTCATACACAGCCACAATACCAGCCGAGCTAACGCTCGGCCAGCATAAGCTTGATGTTGCAGTTCATATTTAAATTTAGGAAAAAACAAACAAGGAATAAATAAATGTCAGAAACAATAACAGTAACTCCAGACGACATTAAAGCAGCTAACGAGGTACTAAAAGGTGTCGATGATACTAAATTAATTAGTTGGGTACGTGAAACGTTGCTTAAACAAGGAAATGGAAGTAGAGAAAAAGGTGTCATAACCGTTCACAATCCCGAAACTGGTGAAACTTTTAAAGTACCGGTCACTCAAATAGGAGCTCGCGAATACGATGAACTCACCCGTAAGCCTATAGAACATGCCGTCAAAGACCTTCAAGAAACTGACGCTGCAACCAATCAATCTTGGCGTAATCCAGAGAATTAACAGGTAGTACATATCATATTAAATAACGGTGTTTGACACCGTTATTTAATATGATATAATAACTAAGTCAATTCGTTTCACCGAGCCGAGGAGGAAGATTGTTTTCAGACCAGGGATGGCGCACAAGAAGAACATCCGTTTGGGTAGCAACTTGTCTAGAGTATGCTATCCAAAACCCAGGACAATTTGTCCAACTAGAAATCGAGAGGGTCGTTACACGAAGCGGTCAAACGCAGCCTGAATTGGTTTCCCGTTCAATCATGGTCTGCATAGACTCAGAGCGCCCTGCTACCGATCTGGCTGATGGTCAACAGATCATCAGAACAACGACGAAAGGTGGGAAACGATGCGACATCATCCTGTCGAAGACTGAGTACCGCGAACTTAAAACCGCGTTTGTCGTCTTCGAGGAGTGATCGTCCCTGCCATTTCGCCATTCGTGGCGGGGTGGCAGTTTCCTTATTTGGCTTCTTCTACACCTAATATCTCACGGACAACAGCGCTGTCGTTCCACGGTATACGTTCGCCCTGAACTATGCGATATTGTTCATGACCCATGCCAGTTATGACTACTGAGTCCCCTGTTCGAGCTACGGACAGGGCTTTTTTGATTGCTTCAAAGCGGTCGGGAATCTCTTTGGTTTTTGGTTCCCCGCCTCCGTTGGTAATACCAGTTAATATCATATCGCGAATAGCCTGCGGATCTTCGTTGTAGCTTTCTTCTTCGGTGACAAATATCCGATCAGCCAGTCTAGCGGCAATTTTACCCATAACTGGACGCTTGGTTTTGTCGCGATCGCCACAAGCACCAAATACTAGAATTACGCGGTTTTTAGTGTTATCTCTAACGGTTTCGAGTAATTTTTCGAGAGCATCTGGGGTGTGGGCATAATCCACGATTATGTCATAGGGCTTGTCTTCGACTGGGCGTTCGTATCGCCCAGGGATAGCATCGAGATTGGCTGCACCCTCCATGATTGCTTCGATTGGCAAATGATATAGATACGCGACCGATGCAGCAGCAGCTAGATTGTATACGTTATAGCGTCCAGGAAGGGCCGTAGCCAGCTTTACGTGCGTTTGCGTGTCGAATACTAGTTCGACTTCACTTCCCTTTTTATATAGCTTGGCGTGGCTTATGCGCGTATCAGCTGATTCTTCGGTACCATATGTCATCTTGGACTCACTGGCATCATAACGTTCAAAATACGTATACCAAGGGTCATCACGATTTAAAACTATGAACGGCGGTAACGTTTCAAACAGTTTAGCTTTGGCAGCTGCATAGTTTTCCATTGTTCCATGGTAATCTAAATGATCTTGAGTAAGATTGGTCATAACGGCACATTCCACTGGGATGGTGTCTAGCTTGTGCTGATGTAGGGCGTGCGATGTCACCTCTAGAAACACATAATCTACCCTGGCCTTCTTGGCCTGCCGTAAAAATTTCATTAGTTGGCCAGTTAGAGCCACCGTGCGGTTGAGTTTGTTGAGCTGTTTGACACCGTTAATCTCGATGTTTGCCGTTGAAAACATGGCCGTAGTTTTGCCAGCCGCTTTGAAGATTTCGTTGAGGTAATTGATAGTTGTGGTTTTGCCGTTCGTCCCTGTTACGGCTATTACATGTAGTCCAGTAGCTGGGTTACCATAGTACGCGCTGGCGGCACGAACCCGGGTTTTACGATAACCCTCCTCTAGCTTATTTACTGCACTTTTAGGTAGAGCTTTCCTAGCACCTTTAACTAGCTTGTCTTTCATGTAACTATCATACCACCCGGAATAACGAGCAGTAGAAGATAGTCTGCTGTACAGCAGATTGGATTATGGATTTTAGGAAAAAACGAAAAGAATAATTAGCAGGTAGCAGATGGCAGGTAGCAGAGATTTGGCAGATAACAGATTACAAAAAAAATAGAGCCAAGTAAAAGATAAGTAGAAGATAGATTATAGATTATGGATTTTAGGAAAAGAACAGGAATATACGTTTGACTCTAGACTCTAGAATTTAGACTCTAGATTCAATTTTGAAATTCATTATTTTGATTTCTTCTTTGTTTTACTTCAATAATCTATAATCTAAAATCTAAACTCTTTTTTTAATATTTCATCTTCTACTTTCTGTCTTCTGTTCTTCTTCCAAAATCCAAAATCTATAATCTAAAATCTTCTCTCTATCCCAACGTCATATATGATATAAAAAACAGCCACTTTTGTGGCTTTTATGTAGTTCCATCAGTCATCTTTCACGTGAAAAATAAGCTTATATCAAATATGAGATATTTGTCTAATACCCTGTGTTTCCCCAGAATCTTTGGTACACCTGTTTGTTTACGATAAGCAATATAGCACTTGTAAAAATGCTTGTCAAGCAAATAGACAATTAGAGTTCAGTCAAGTAGAAGATGGATTATAGATTTTAGATTATAGGAGAACAGGAGTGGACTCTTGACTCTAGACTCTAGAATCTAGAATTTAGAGTCTATCTTGACATTCAATATTCTGATTTTTGTAGCTCGTCCTATAATCTAAAATCTATAATCCATAATCTACTTAACTCTTTTTCTCTGCCAGATAGCATCTGCTATCTGTTAATTATGCTATTTTGAATTGTTCTTCTTCCAAAATCCAAAATCTATAATCTATCTTCTACTTTTATCTTCTACTTCTATCTTCTACTTCTATCTTCTACTTTCCCCCATCTTCCACCCCTTCACACTCAACCTGACTTGCGATTCCTGTTATACTATTTACCAAAGCAGGGAAGAGCGGCTCCTGATAGATATGCCGCCGCAACCAGGGAGTAATCAACCATGAGTCTACCGAAAACCTATGAACCTAGTAACTATGAACCGACAACTTATGCGTTATGGGAAGTCTCTGGCGTTTTCAAACCCAAAGGCAAAGGTCAGCCCTATGGCATAGTTATGCCACCACCGAATGCCAACGGTAATCTGCACGTCGGGCATGCGCTTTCGTTTGATCTCGAAGATATGTTGGTGCGCTATCACCGTATGATTGGCGAAGACGCTGTGTTGATACCAGGTAGTGATCACGCTGGTTTCGAGACTTGGGTGGTTTACGAAAAAGAACTTCAAAAACAGGGTAAAACTCGGTTTGATTACTCGCGCGAAGAGCTTTACGGTCAAGTTTGGGATTTTGTAGAAGCCCGCCGTGGTGACGTTGGCTTACAGCTCCGTGCTCTGGGGGTTGGGGCTGACTGGGAAAACAGCGTGTTTACGCTCGATACCAAGGTAATCGCTACAGTCTATGAAACTTTCCATAAACTGTGGGAAGAAGGTTTAATCTACAGAGGTGAACGCATTGTCAATTATTGTACTCATCACCAGACTAGTTTTGCTGATATCGAGGTTGTCCACAAAGAAGAAAAAGGCAAGCTCTGGCATATCGCTTATCCGTTACTCGACAAAGTCGGTGAGATTGTAGTAGCCACCACGCGTCCCGAGACTATGCTTGGTGATACCGCCATAGCTGTTCACCCTAACGACGAGCGCTATAAAGATATGATAGGTATGCAAGTCCAAGTACCGTTAGTGCACCGAGAAATTCCGATTGTCGCTGACGAGGCGGTTGATATGAGTTTCGGAACAGGGGCAGTCAAGGTCACACCAGCTCATGACCCGACCGACTTCGAGATAGGCAAAAGACACGATTTATCGGTTGTTGAAGTTATTACAACAGAAGGCAAAATTAGCCCTGAAGCTAGCCAACAGTTTGCCCACCAAGATATCGCACAGGCCAGGGCAGGGGTGGTGAACATGCTCGAGGCCGAAGAGATAATTCGCAAAGTCGAAAACCACGTGCATAACGTTGGTCATTGTTACAAATGTGGCACAACTATCGAACCACTTATCAAAGACCAGTGGTTCCTGCGTATTGGTGAATTAGCCAAGCCGGCTATTAAGTCGATTGAGGCCGGCGAGGTGAAGTTTGTACCGGCTAGCAAAGGCAAGCTTGTCGTGCAATATCTCAAGAATTTGCGTGACTGGAATCTCAGCCGTCAAATACCGTGGGGGATACCTATACCAGCCTTCCAAAACGAAGCTGACCACAGTGACTGGGTGTTCGACACCAGGGTAGATGACGAAACTATCGAGGTCAATGGCAAAACCTACCGTCGCGAAGAGGACACTTTCGACACCTGGTTTAGCTCGAGTCAGTGGCCATATATAGTTACTAACCACCTGCAAGATATGCCTTCTGGCATGCCTGGAGCTTCGCTGAAGCGTTTTTACCCAAATAGCGTCATGGAGACTGGTCACGATCTACTAGACCGCTGGGTGGCTCGTATGATTATGATGGGGCTATATCGCACAGGCAAAGTACCTTTTGAGGAAGTTTACATGCACGGTATGGTTCTCGACGAAAAGGGTCAAAAAATGAGCAAGAGCAAAGGTAATGTTCTAAACCCTATGGAAGTCATAGCCAAATACGGCTCCGATGCTTTGCGCCTAGGTGTGATTATGAACCGAAGCGCTGGCCAGAATCAGGCTTTTTCGCCAGCAACAGTCGTGGCTGGGCGGAATTTTTGTAACAAACTGTGGAATATTGCTCGGTTCATCGAACCGCATGTCGAGAAATTTGGCACTAGCAAACCAGAAGCTAAATCGCTAGCGGACCACTGGGTGCTTGCCAGGCTTGACACGGCTCGCAAAGATATTGATAGTTTTCTCAAGCAGTATCGTTTTGCCGAAGCTGCTGACTTGATGTACCACACAATCTGGGGTGACGTAGCTGACTGGTATCTAGAAGCCTCAAAGACAGAATCAAATCGAAGTGTTCTGACTTGGGTACTCGAAACCAGCCTCAAACTAGCCCATCCATTCGCGCCGTTTGTAACCGAAACTATCTGGTCAACTATGGAAGGTGATCGTCCGCTTCTCGCCGAGAGTGCTTGGCCCAAAAAACCTGAGTACGATATTATCGCTGCTGGTGAGTTCGACCGCTTGTGTGACCTTGTTTCTGAGATACGATTTGTCTCTAGTGACCTGCCAGGTGCTAAACAGGCATTATTGTACGGTAGTGATGTTCTGGTGGCGGATAATTCTGAACTAATCAAGCGACTGGGTAATCTGAAAGAAATTAAGTCAACTGAACAACCCCAGGGGCTACGCCTGGCCGTCCCGGGTAGGGAAGTTTGGTTGGATGTTGAAGAAGATGTGATGTATGAACATCAAACCAAGCTAGAACTACGACTGGCTGAGTGCCGTGATCGGATAGTTCGTTTGCAAACTCGACTCGATAATTCTGGCTACGTCGACAAAGCGCCCAAAGCAGTAGTAGAGCAAACCAGGGAAGAGCTAAAAGAACAGATCGAGCTCGAACGACGGCTCGGCAAAGAGCTAGACGTTATTGAAGACTAAGCTAGAAACAAACTGACTAAAAGGTAGACTGACAAAGACTCGCCAGAGCATTAGCTGCTCGTGGAAACGTCCCCATAGGCCGGGATCTTCTTCGTAGGTGGCATCGAAATCGTCGCGGCTACGCGATGCAATAATAGAGCCGTCGTTGAAAACTTTACTAAAAGACTTGAGAATTTGTTTGTCGACGTGATCGTGCAATTCTTTGACAGCTTTATCTGACAGGTCGTTGTAGGTAGTAACTTTGGCAAATGACGCATCGCCACTGTATTTGACCAGGTCTTTGGAGTGAATCGAAATCAGGAAGACCGAGAAAGCGATAAACGAGGCCAGGCTAACTATAAAATATGATTTTATTTTTGTTTTAATCATTATGTATACAATGTTAGCATAAGCTTTACAGATTGTCAAGTGTAC
>RZYF01000142.1 GCA_010014665.1 Candidatus Saccharimonadota bacterium
ACCGTGGTCAGGGTTGGGTTCCCTTTACCGCGTTCGATTTCACCCATGTTCTGCAAAGATATTCCCGCAAGTTCCGCCAGTTGCTCCTGGGTCAGGTCCGTGGCTCGCCTCAGACTGCGAATTCTTTTTCCAAATAATTCAAGAGTATCAACCATGAGACCGTCCTTTTAGGACAGCCTATGTCTGGTGGAAAAATCTTTTGAGCAACTGTGGTTTACTTTTTGCTTAAAAATAGCGTTTATAATGTATTTTTTACACTATCCATCTGATATTGAAACGGTTTTCGTTCGTTACGGGCGGCAAAGAAAACCTACTTCCTGAACCGGATACTCGTCACGCTCGTTGGAGGCTGCTGTATGTCATTAACAATAAAGCATAATTTGATGGCTTCCAATACTGCCAGAAACTTGGCAGCGCATTATGATAGCCTTGGATCTTCGACACTTCGTCTGTCTTCTGGGTTTCGAGTCAACCAAGCCGCTGACGATGCAGCCGGGTTGACTGTCCGAGAGATGATGCGATCCGATGTACGGACTCTTGAGCAAGGGGCTCGAAATGCCAACGACGCAATATCTATGATTCAGGTGGCGGATGGAGCTCTTCAGGTCATTAATGAAAAATTGATCAGGATGAAAGAATTGGCGACACAGGCAGCGGCAGGAACTTATAGTTCTACTCAGCGAGCTATTATAGATGATGAATTTCAGGAGATGAAGTCAGAAATATACAGAATTGCAAAGTCGACTGACTTTAATGGAATCAAACTTTTGGACGGAACACTTTCAGGTACATACAATGGATCAGGACTTGAGTCATCAGGAGAGATAAAAATTCATTTCGGGACAGGGAATGATTCAAGTGAAGACTATTACTATACTTCTATTCAACAAATCCAAGATGAACGGTTTAATCTTGGAGGTGAAATAACGAGTCAGAGCAGCTGGGCGCATCAGGGAGGCGCTGTAAATGCAGAAGTTATGGACGAGCTATCGATCACTGAAGATGTCAATAACTTTGAAGTTTACTACCACATTTCTTCACCACGCCAAACACAAGGAACAGAAGGGACTCCGTTATTCCTTCGAGCACATGGAAGCATCCCTTATGATTTTAATATCAGCATAGAAATCCAGGCCCTCTGGGCCTGGTCAGAGTTCAACGGCTATGCCAGTTGAACGCCCCATGGTATCTCCAGAGTTCCGTTGTC
>RZYF01000143.1 GCA_010014665.1 Candidatus Saccharimonadota bacterium
CAGGCGTTTGCGGATGCGGCCGCGCAGTTCCTCGGTGGCCGCGTCGGTGAAGGTCACGACCAGAATCTGGTCCACGGTCAGGCGCGCTTCCAGCAGCAGACGCACGAAGAGGCCGGTCAGGGTGTAGGTCTTGCCCGTGCCGGCGCTGGCCTCGATCAGGGTCGAGCCGTCCAGGGGGGCGGCGCGCAGGTCCAGGGGCTCATGCGTCATGGCTGCCTCCCAGAAGTGGTCCGTAGACCTGTTCGGCCACGGTCATGAATTCCTCCCAGTCCGGGTCCTGATCGCGGTAGGCCAGAGCCAGGGCGGGATCATCGCGTTCCGGGGTCACGCGCGTGTTCCCCTCCCAGGCGGTCAGGGCCGCGTCCAGACTCGCGTCCCGGTCCTTTCCGGTCGTCCGTTTTTCGGCAAAGGCCAGGGAGGCGCGGGGCAGCAGGGGCAGGGGCGCGGCCATGCCCCGGCGGTACAGTTCGATCAGTTTGCCCAAGGTCCGGGCGGCCGTGGTCTGGTCCAGATCCGGGGCGCGGAAGACGCCGTCCTTGGCCACGTGCGCGGCCGTGACAGGTAGCCCTGCCGCGCGCGCCGCCAGATACGGCGCCCACAGGCAGAGCAGGTCCGGGCCCTTGGTTTTGGCCGGGCGGGCCGTGACCAGGGCATCGCCGTGGGTGGTGACCCTGCCTGTGACGCGGATCGTGCCCTGGCCGGCGGCAAGTTCAAGATGCAGATCATGGAACACGGGTTCGGCCCCGCCCTGTTCGGCGCGCACCGTTTCGGCCAGCCTCTGGGCCTCGGCCAGAAACTCGGTGCTGGCGTCGCGTCCGGCCGGGCCGGGCGGCAGGATCTGCCAGGCGTGCAGGCGTTCGGCCAGGTGGGCGGGGTCGGTTTCCTCCAGACTGGCCGCAAGCAGCTCCTGATTCAGACCATAGCCGTCCAGGCCGTCCGGCGCGGCCAGGGGTTCTTCGTCCAGAATGTCGTCTTCGGAGTGGTCCGGCCGCACGCGCAGGGTGCCCAACAGGTGGCGGACCGGATGGGCCAGAAAGCGGGTCAGCTCAAGCAGGTCGATTTCTTCCAGGTCCACGGCCGCCCCCGCTGCTGTCGGAAAAAAAGGCGCGGCTTGGGGCTGGCCGCACAGGGCCTGGGCGGCCCGGCAATTCTGGACGGAATGGGAAAAGAGGTTCCCGTCCGGCCGGAAATAGTCGGGGTGA
>RZYF01000144.1 GCA_010014665.1 Candidatus Saccharimonadota bacterium
CTACCTGCTCGATTTTGGCTGGTTGATTTATAGACCCTGCTTTAGGCCCACTGTACGATTCGTGGCTTGTTCGTGGATTTTATGATCCATCGTTTGCTGTTTGTTTGGATTGGTTAAATATATTAATATATCAGGTGTTCTAAATTTGTTCTATTAACTTGATCACCTGTATTTAACGTATTCCTATATACAAGGGATATACTTCCCTATCTGTTTTTACTCTGGCTTGAGTCAAACGACACAAATCTAGTTTATGTATTTGTTTTTGTGCTATCATCTGTTTATGAAGAAGCGTGACATACTCATCATCACAGTACTATCCATCGCAATCGGTGGTATAGCAGCGGGTGTGGCGTATGACGCAGGGTTAAACCTAGCCGAAAGAGCTAGAGCGACAAAAACAGTCGTAAAGCCTGTAGCGGCGGATAAACCGGTATTTGTAGAACCGCACACGATTCTTATACCGCAAGTTATAGATGTCATATCTAAAACTAACGAGTACAGAGTCTATAAAGGTTTAACGCCACTATCCGAAAATGCCTTATTGACGCAATCAGCGTGTGCAAAAGCTCAACACATGATAGATAACGACTATTGGGCGCATATTGCACCAGATGGGACAGAGCCGTGGTATTGGATAAATCAGACAGGTTATATTTACTCAAGAGCCGGTGAAAACCTAGCCTATGGTCAAAGGACGAGTGCTAAAGTAAGTGCCGGCTGGATAAATAGTACAACCCATCGTGAAAATATATTAGGTGATTTTACTGAAGTAGGTGTTTGTGTCATGTATGGTAAATATCAGGGCGATTCCAATTCCTTGACCGTCGCTCACTATGGCAAGCCACTTTAGATAACTAGCTCTATTTTAATCTCCTCGAATTAAGAAGGAGATTTTTATTATGGGAACAAATTTTGGTAGTTATCGATAGACTCCTAGTGAAGATGGTGGTGTGTATTATTGTTTTTATTAAATACAGGCTCTAATGATGCAGTTTTATTTCGGATGTATTTTTGGCGCTGGGGGTTATAGGCTGGGGGTTCGGTGTATATGGTGTTGTACTCGGTTGTTGAGGCCGATCTGACGTCGAGTTAGGTGATGCTTCCCCGCCCTGGGGTTTGCGTCGGCGTGGTCTGGATCGTTTGCGTTTGGGTTTTACGGCATTATCTGACGTTACTGGCTGATCTGAAGCTGTT
>RZYF01000145.1 GCA_010014665.1 Candidatus Saccharimonadota bacterium
TTAGCACCAAATACCAGAAATGAGGTTTTCGGCGGGTCGCCCCCGACTCGACCCGCCGAACTGCTCCGCAGGGGTTTTGGCTGGAAAGATTTTTGGCGTTAAATCTGTTATAATCAAGGTATGAAACGAGCTGTAATTGTCCACTGTTGGGGCGGTAATTCTAACTACGCTTGGTATCAGTGGGCGAAAGCCGAACTGGAAAAACAAGGCTATTCCGTAACTGTGCCAAATATGCCCGATCCAGACCCGCCAAAACTGGCGACTTGGTTGCCGCACTTAAAGGAAGTAATCGGACCACCTGATGACGAGTTGCTTTTAATTGGGCACAGTATTGGCACAGTTACTATTATGCGTTATTTGGAAACGCTAGAAAGCGGTCAAGTTGGCAAAGTGATTTTGGTTGCTGGCTTTACTGACCAACTAGGTTTTAAGGAACTGGAAAACTTTTTTGATACTCGTTTAGATTTTGGAAAAATCAAACCAAAATCAAAAAATGGTTTTGTGGCTATTCAGTCAGACAATGACCCATTTGTGTCCGAGCAGTACGGCGAACGGCTAAAAGACGAATTGGGCGCAAAACTTGTAATCAAGCACAACGCAGGTCATATGTCAGGTAGCGTGGACGGCGAGGAAGCCTGTACGGAATTGCCAGAGGTTATTGAAAATCTATAAAGGAGATTTTATGAAAACAATTTTAGTGGACGCAATAAATGGTTTAGTGCTTGAAGATGGCAGTATTCTTGAACCAATGCATACGCTGTTAGAAAGTTACCCAAATAGCAAAATAGTTTTAACTGGTGCTAACGATGAGCAGTTTAAGCAATTCAAGTTAGACCAAGTACCTTATGAGGTGTTTACACTGAAACACAATCCCGAAAAAACCGACCCACAATACTTTAAGATCTTGCTTGAAAAATACAATTTGACTACCGATGATGTTGTTTACTTTGAGCATAACGCAGAAGCCGCAAAAACTGCTCAATCTGTTGGTATTGCTACATATTTCTACGACCATACCAAAGAAGATATGGACGCACTAAAACAATTCCTAGACGAAAACCTGTCATAGTATTTTTTAGTGTCGCAAAGCGACACGCCAAAAATCTTTCCAGCCAAAACCCCTGCGGAGCAGTTCGGCGGGTCGAGTCGGGGGCGACCCGCCGAAAACCTCATTTCTGGTATTTGGTGCTAA
>RZYF01000146.1 GCA_010014665.1 Candidatus Saccharimonadota bacterium
TCCTTTATATTCGTCAACCTGTATGGGTTCGAGGATAAGGAAACGGGCTTACGGAGATTTCGCCGTAGCTTTGTTTTCGTGCCCAGGAAGAATGGAAAAGGTCTTGCGCTCGATACGCCAATACCCACCCCGGATGGGTGGACTACTATGGGAGATTTGCGCGTTGGAGACACGCTGTATGCGGAGGATGGTTCTGAATGTACGGTGACTTTTGTAAGCGATCATAGAGAGTTAGATTGTTATGAAATCGAGTTCGCTAATGGCGAAAAGATAGTTTGTGATGGGGACCATTTGTGGGAGACTACGGCCAAGGTGGATTCTCCAGGTTCGACTGCGGTGTATCCTCGGGTTAAGGTTCCGCTTAGGCGTGTTCGGGATACCCGTAAGCTGTTTGCTTCCCAAAAGTACGGGGTGCGCAACGACAATAACCACACTATTGAAATGCCGAATCCTTTAGTTGGAAGGGACGTAGATTTGCCGGTTGACCCGTATCTTTTGGGGACGTGGCTCGGTAACGGGTGCGCCAAAGCAGCCGTCATAAGTTATGGCCACGGGGATGCAGAGTTCGCTGCTTTGCAGTTCCGGGATTTAGGCTTTCCTGTCCGCATACGCGTTGATAGAACGTGTTCCAGTGTGATTCTGGCTGGCGGCAGCCAGGATGAACCGTTAATAAGCAAGTTAAGAAAACTAGGGGTATACGACAATAAGCGCATACCAAAAGAGTATCTACGGGCTAGTTATGCGCAGAGATTGGCTTTACTCCAAGGCCTTATGGATACGGACGGGTACGCGGATTCCGCCGGTAAGGCACAGGAGTTTTCTGTCGTACACAATCGGAGCTTTGCAGAAGACGTGTGTGAGTTATTGTCTTCTTTTGGTATAAAATACGCTATTAAAGAAAAAACAGGATTGCGGTGCAATGGCCGGGTGGTCCCCGGAATTGCTTACCGTATTCAGTTTTTTATGTACCGGGATGTGCTGCCGGTTTTTAGGCTCCCTCGTAAATTGAACAGACAACCGGTTTCTTGTAAAGAGAAGGTGAAGCCTAGAAGCCGTTCTTTGTCTATTGTTTCCATCCAAAAAGTGGATACGGTAAAGACAAAGTGCATACAGGTTGACAGCGCGAGCAGTTTGTTTTTGTGTGGGCGGACGATGATACCGACACACAATACAAGTATTTCCGCACCCTTA
>RZYF01000147.1 GCA_010014665.1 Candidatus Saccharimonadota bacterium
ATTGACCATAAAATTGATAAACTGGACGGCAAGATAGATACAATGATCGATAAATTAGACGAAAAATACGCTTCAAAATGGGTCGAAAGTGCAATGTCAAAGGTTATTGCGACAATATGTTTGGCGGTATTAGGCGCATTACTAGCATTAGTAATAATAAATAAATAAGGAGGATAAAATGGCAAAAACTAAACAAGAAATCAGGGTATGGCTTGACCGTCAAGTCGGCCAATCAATCGCCAAAACAGATGGCGGATATCCAGGCCAGTGCGTGAGCCTAATTCAGTCATTGCTAGCGTTCCTAGGTGCTTCAGACGGCAAAACTGCAATGGGAAACGCAAAAGACTTCGGCGACGCTCTGATAGCGCGTGGAATCGCTAAAAACGGCAAGGGCTGGCTAAATATCTGCGTTAATCGCAATATGGGCTGGGGCTATGGCCACGTTTGGATTGACCTGCATAATGAAACTAATTACGAACAAAACGGTGTTCGAGCATTCGTAACCACAAAAGGCACTCGACCTATCGGGCAAGCTCAGCAAATCATCAATCTAGATGCTTTCGTAAAGGGCGACGCGCCGGCACCAATCGCGCAACCTGCACCGCGCGGAGCAGTAGCACAACTTGGAACTTTCGAATCTCAAGTCAATGGTCTAAGAATCCGCCGAAGCCCAAGTATGAACGGCGCAGTCGTTGGCAAATTTGATGTTGGCGGTAAAGTTAAGTATGACAGCTACGTCGATGCTGAAGGCTACCGTTGGGTTAGTTGGATTGGCAATTCTGGCCATCGAAATTACACGGCACGCAGGACATTAGACAATAAAACCATTTTCGGAAAGGCTTATTAGATGATTTTGAGTGATAAACAATATGATAAATTGAAATGGATAGCACTAATAGCGTTACCAGCTTTAGGTGTGTTTTATGCGACAATTTCTAAAATTTGGGGATTGCCGTTTGAAAGCGAGATTCCATTGACGACCAGTGCGCTAGGAGTATTCATTGGCGCTTTGATAAAGATTAGTGAGAACGAGCTTGAGAGAGGCGAAAATGATAAGGAAAAGAAAGTTGATAAATAGAGTGTTATAATGGAGTTATATTAGATTTTGAAGCCTAATATAAAACCAAACTAATTATAAGAAAAGGAGAAATCTTTTTTGAAATAGTGGTTTGATAGTA
>RZYF01000148.1 GCA_010014665.1 Candidatus Saccharimonadota bacterium
CCCTACACTAATGGTAACGCTTTTTATATCACGGTTACGATCACGCTCTAGTAGTTCTAAATATTTTTTGTAGACGTTGGAATTATAAGCACCAGCCAGGCCCTTGTCAGAAGCTATAAAAATAATTAATCGATTTTTCACTTTACGCCTACGGAACAATGGGTGTTCGTCAGTTGCACCTTGGCTAGCTAGATAGGTCAGGACTTCGTTGGCCGAACGCACATACGGCGCAGATTTTTTAGTCGCGTCCTGAGCCCGACGCATCTTACTAGCCGCCACCATCTGCATAGCTTTCGTAATCTGTTTCGTCGATTTGACGGAGCGAATACGCGATTTCAGCTGACGAGTACTAGCCATGACGAACCTCCGGTTCGTTAATTATTGGAATTTGGTTATTGGCTATTAGCAAAATCAACGCTTTGCCATTTTCTATATTCCATATTCCATATTCCATTATTCAGCAAACCCTTTCGCAACTTTTTCAGCAGTCTCGCGGACAAGTTTGACAGTTTTTTCGTATTCGGCAAATTTCTTTTCACCTTTGTTGAGCTCTTTCATGGCTTTTTTGTGCTTATCCCAAAGTCTAGTTAGTAAATCAGCTTGTGCATCCTTGATTTTTGCGGTAACTACGTCGTCGAACAAGCCTTCGGACACGGCATAAACACTAACTACTTGTTCCCAAATACCCATCGGTTGATACTGAGGCTGCTTGAGTAGCTCTGTTAGGCGCTGACCACGCTCAATCTGTTGTTTGGTAACGTCGTCGAGATCTGAACCGAACTGAGCAAAGCTAGCAAGTTCACGAAACTGACTCAGACCGAGCTTCAGATTGCCAGAAACTGACTTGACTGCCTTTGCCTGAGCGTCACCACCGACGCGTGACACCGATAGCCCAGCCGAAATAGCTGGACGAATACCTTGATAAAACAGATCCGTTTCCATGAAAATCTGACCGTCAGTAATAGATATGACGTTGGTTGGTATATAGGCCGATATGTCACCAGCTTGGGTTTCAATGATAGGCAAGGCCGTCAACGAACCAGCACCTAGGTCATCTGACAACTTGGCTGAACGCTCAAGCAAACGAGAGTGTAAGTAAAATACATCTCCTGGATAAGCTTCACGACCAGGTGGACGACGAAGTAGAAGTGACATCTGACGGTAGGCTAC
>RZYF01000044.1 GCA_010014665.1 Candidatus Saccharimonadota bacterium
ACAAGCATGACAGCATAGAAACTAAAAGGCAAAGTAGATGCAAGATCGGGCTTACAGCCCCGACCTTACGGTCGGGGAATTACGCGCCGCGGATTAAATGATAATAATAATACTTGACTATTAACACATAGTCTGATTTAATAGTTTTAGTACCGTTTAGGTGCTGGTTTGACTAGCCTCTCCCGATATGCTCCCTCGGGAGAGGCGCCAGGAGACTATGAATTGTGTAGTGCAGCACGATTCAGAGCCTCCGCTCAACCTCAAAGTGGCTCCTGGTGACGCCCTAAGCCAGTGATGACCTTTGAGGATGAGTCTTCTGACAGCTATTCTGTCAGTGAAAATTAGTGGTGATCGCTAGATGCCTATTGCGTCTATCGCTGATCGCGCGCAATTGCGCACTGAGGAAAGTCTCGAGCTTCGCTCGATTAGTACTCCCACACCCCGCCGCTCGAATTTTTACGAGCGGCATTTTCTTTTGTATGAGATAATTGTGGCAAGAATATAGAAAATGGAATATGGAATATAGTACAAGAAACCAAAATAATTTTTGGCAGGATCTACCGCAGCCTTTTTTTGTGTTAGCCCCTATGGAAGCCGTAACTGATGTCGTATTTCGTCATGTGATAAGACGTGCTGGTGCACCGGACGTATTTTTCACTGAATTTGCGAACGCTACCGGTTGGGTTCATGCTGGCGAAAAAGCTATCCGTGGCCGACTCCTGAAGACGAAGGACGATCATCCGATCGTAGTCCAAATATGGGGCGGGGAAGCCGGTGACATGGAAGCTTTTGCCAAATATTGCGCCGAGTTAAAATATGACGGAATCGATATCAACATGGGCTGTCCAGCCAAAAGTGCCGTAAAATCTGGTGGTAGTGCACTGATCCGTAAGCCTGAAGTTGCCATCGAGGCCATAGCCGCCGCCAAAACATCAGGACTGCCAGTTAGTGTTAAAACTAGGCTAGGATATACATACGTCGAAGAATGGCGAGACTGGTTAACAACTCTTTTGCAACAAGATATCGCCGCTCTAACGATTCATCTACGCACCAAAAAAGAGATGAGCAAAGTCGTCGCCCATTATGAACTTATTCCCGAAATAAAAGCCTTACGTGATGAAATTTCTCCTAGTACTCGATTGATAATCAACGGAGATATCCGCGATCGGGCTCATGGGCTTAAGCTGGTGCAACAATATGATATCGACGGAATTATGATAGGGCGGGGTGTATTTGCAAATCCGTTCTGCTTCCAAGAAGGCCACAAACCATCTAAACAAGAATTGATAAGCCTACTGACTTATCATCTTGAACTGTTCGATCAATATCAAGCCGAGCTTGGACGTCCTTTTGAAACTCTGAAACGTTTTTTCAAAGTCTATATCAGAGATTTTGACGGCGCCAGCGATCTCAGGTTCGCACTTATGAATTCAACGTCTACAGCAGAAGTTAGGAAGCTACTAGAAACTGAGCATTTACGACTTGATTAATAATCTAACGTCTAGGGAAAACGAACGAGCACCTGTAGTGAACCGTCAGTCAGAGTCATTAGTGTTGCTACCGTAATCATTACGCGAGCCATTACAAACCTTTCACGATCAACTTGCTGAGATGGCAAAGGAAACAAGGTAACAGAGAGTTGTTCCGACCTCCAGATATCATAACCAAATGCCTGCAGATCGCTATGGTCTTTAGCAAAACGATTAGATGCAAGTGTAGTATCAGGAACAAAATTCACGATTACGATTCCTTCGTTATGATGACCTTCAAGTTTCGAAACACTTTTTGGAGCTTTTTCTTCAAGCAATTTCAATATATTACCACGACCTGTGAAGTAATCAGCAGAACGGCTTTTGAGAACAAGACCAGCGCCCATAACTCTCAAATAATTATCTCGGTCAAAATACTTACCCAAAAACATCTTCACGATTCTCTTATGATCTTCAACAAGTTCAGGATTTATCATGTGATCAAGCACGACTTCGATACCGTCTATAGCCCCACAGCCGATAGCTTCACCTTCATGCTCACGATCATCCCGGTGTCCTCCCGGAGTAAGCCCTAATCGAAGATACGATTCAATCATCGTCTCCGCGTCGTTATAAAATGTCCCTCTGGTTAAATCATCTTTGTCTACACCTAAGCGATAAGCCAGCGCAGCACCTGGTGCTCCTCCTGGAACCTGAGGACCAAGATTATTTTCATCTAGCTCAGGATCATGACGCCCATCAATACAACGAGTTTTTGCTTGAGACTTAGTATCGACGTAATACTTATCTAAAGTATTTATTATATTCTGAGCGTCGATTGTTCTTTTTTTGACCGAAAGTACACCAGGCCAGGATTTATCGGAAAGTCTACCTAGATTAACAGTTTGAATTGATTATTGATCTTCGTCAGTTTGCATGTTTTTCCTACTTGATGATTTATATTTTTCGTTTTCGTCTGTGCAAGTCTGCAACCTTAAGCTGAACCATGTGTCGATCGATAAGTTGATGTGCTTTGTCGAGCTCAACACTATCCTTGGCGTTGTCACGCATCTCAATAGCACGACTTAACGCAGCCTGTGTCTCAGCTTCAATAATGTCCTCGTCTTGATCAGCTTCGTCAACCAATATCTTGACCGATTTGCCACTTATTTCTATCACGCCGCCACTAATCGCAAAATATTTTAAATAGTCGTCGCTATGATTTTTCTCGTAACGAACCGCAACCACACCGGATTTTGCAACTGCAATAAGTGGTTCGTGATCGGGAAAGACCGAAATCTCACCGTCAATAGTCGGTATAATAACCTCGTATACATCGGTATTTAAGAGCTCTCCGCCGAGAGTTACTAGTTTAAGATTCATCTGTTAGCCCTTCTTCTCACTCAGAGGGCCTCCGGCCATGTAGAACCAGTTTTCAGGCTTTTCGTCATATTTTCCAGCCAGGATATCAGCGCAATCACGCACAGTATCTTCCAGTTTGATATACGAACCAGGGTTGCCTGTAAACTGTTCGGCGACAAAAAATGGCTGAGCAAGGAAACGCTGTAGACGACGTGCGCGACCCACAATTTGTTTTTGCTCATCTGACAGTTCTTCCATACCAAGAATCGCGATAATATCTTGCAACTCTTTGTAGTTTTGTAGAATACGCTGAACTTCACGGGCAACTCGATAATGTTCCGCACCAACTATCTCAGGGTCAAGAATAGTTGAGTTGCTGTCTAGTGGGTCAACAGCCGGGTAGATACCAATTTCGGTCAGCGCACGGTTTAGAACGATGGTTGAATCAAGGTGAGCAAAAGTCGTTGCTGGCGCTGGGTCAGTCAAGTCGTCTGCAGGCACATAAACAGCCTGAACAGAGGTGATTGAACCTTTTTTTGTGCTCGTGATTCGTTCTTGTAATGCGCCCATCTCTTGTTGCAAATTTGGTTGGTAACCGACTGCGCTCGGTAAACGACCCAGCAAGGCCGAAACTTCAGAACCTGCCTGAGTGAAACGAAAAATATTATCAACAAAAAACAATACGTCCTTACCTTCATCACGAAAACTCTCGGCGATAGCGAGTCCAGACAGGGCAACACGCAAGCGAGCTCCTGGTGGCTCGTTCATCTGACCGAACACGAAGCTAGTCTTTTCTAGCACACCAGATTCTTTCATCTCGTAGTAGAGGTCGTTTCCTTCGCGGGTACGCTCACCGACACCAGCAAATACCGAGTTTCCTGAGTGAAAGTTGGCAATGTTATTGATCAGCTCCTGAATCAGCACTGTTTTTCCGACACCAGCGCCACCAAACAAACCGACTTTGCCACCTTTGGAAATTGGGGCAATCAAGTCGATAACTTTGATACCAGTCTCGAGTATTTCGGTCTTGTTTGCTTGCTCCGACAGAGCAGGGGGTTCGCGGTGGATTGGCGCCGTTTTGCCTTTTGGTTTCGGCTTACCGTCGATCGGTTCGCCAACCACGTTAAACATGCGACCCTGAGTAAGTTCACCCACTGGAATAGTAATCGGTGCGCCAGTAGCGACTACTTCGTTACCACGCTTCAATCCGTCGGTGCTCTGCATTGAAACGGTACGAACAGACGTTTCGCTCAAATGCTGAGCTACCTCTAGAGTTATCTTGTCTTGTCCATGCTTAATTATTAGAGCGTCATTAATCGCCGGTAACGCCGTGCCTTTTTCGAACTCGACGTCTATAACCACGCCGACAATTTGTATAATTTTTCCTGTATTTATACTCATGATATCCTCCATTCTCCTGTAACTCTATCGATATGTATTGTATAGCCGTCGCCATCTTCTAAACTACCACTACCACCGGAACTACCTTTCGATACCTCAGCTGTCGGAACTTCTAAGCATCCGTAGTCAATTGGTCGCTGTTCGATACCGAGAAATGCTCGCTCTGCTACGATCCGTCTCGTAATCTCACTGGGTGACAGTGCGATGTTTTGCTCGCTATCACGGTCATGCTCAGATATACCTTCATTCATCCGATTGCCTCCACGCCAGCACTGATTTCGTTAATTCTTTTAGTATCAATAGTCGATAATGTAATTTCAGTAGTCCGTATTAATCTATTATTAACTTTACTCATCATATCCTCCTAGTTACAAAGCCTTACATATGTTTTTCCATTTTCTTGCTTTTTTTCAATCGTTCCTGCAAGATTCATAAGTTTCGTTTCCTCATTAAAACTACTCTCTTCCTGCCATGACCAACAATCTTTCGGACGAAATTCTATCCATAAAGCAAAGCTTGCAAACAAGATGGCGAATATCAACAAACCGACAGCGAATATCTTAAATACACCCTTCGCAATTTTCATCCCATCGCCTCCACGCTAGAACTTGTAGTATTCATGCTATTAACTTCTGAGATACCGACTGTCGCTACGCTTATACCTGAAATTTTATTCATCTTCTTGTCCTTCATCACGTGTCCATGGGTGCCATCTAATATCCTCTAGATCATCAACTTCTTTACGATGCATTTCTTCAACAGCAAGCCGTAATTGTCTATATTTGTCGCTATCCTTTGGTGGAGTTGCAATTCCAAGAATTTCTGCAGCGGTCTCTATTAAACGATCTTCGTCACTCTCATCAAACATCCCACCAAAAGGTACGTTATCAACAACGCCGGTTCTCTTTGCTTTATGTAGCGCACTATCCCAATCAGGAAAACCTTCTTTCCATAATCCGCGATATCCGTGTGCGCCATCATATACTTCACAAACTTCTGCTATATCCTCCATTAATGTATTGTATTTATTAACATCTTCAGGATGTTTGACTGGATATCTTCCCTCGATACACTCTTTAATGAAATCAGGGCGGAAATCATCATCACCAACATCATTTATTTCTCCACAAACCACCTCTGCCGCTTGTGTCCAAAATTGTCGTTCAGTTTTAAAATCTGGAAATATATGTTCATAATCAAATAAGGGTGGTTGAAGAATTTCATTCATCCCATCGCCTCCACGCCAGCACTGATTTCAGATAATTCCTGAGTAATTGCACCTTGACGGGCCTTGTTCATCGCAAGAGTTAGGTCATCTATCAAGTCACCGGCATTGTCGGTGGCGTTTTTCATAGCCACCATACGCACAACATGCTCGCTTGCCCTAGAGTCGAGTATAGCTTGAAACAAACGAGCTCCAACTAAACGATAAGTTACTGCGTCTAATAGCTCAGGAATATTAGGTTCAAATTTAGCATCTTTCACTGAATTTGAAACCAAAGCAGGATCACTCATAACTTCTGTACCAGCAGGCAACAGACGCAT
>RZYF01000045.1 GCA_010014665.1 Candidatus Saccharimonadota bacterium
GATATTCGGCGGGAAAGACGAAGAGCTTATAACAGTTATCTTGCCCACGCTCAATGGTGACTGAACTTATATACTGGCTTCTCTAGAAGATAATGCGATCGCTAGATGATTCCTTCATCTATTCTTCTACGCTGCTCCGCAAGTCTATCCGATAGCGTCAAAGCAGCCGCATCGCTCCATTCTGAAGACTTCTTACGGCCATAGCTGAATTGCCCTTCACCCGAAACCTGTTCTTTTATCGGCTCAGGTATATTTACTGCATGAATGTTGTCCTCGCCGTGTGCAATAGGCCGACTCCGCTCGATGGCCCGTATAGCTTTTGGGTCAGTTTCGATAAATTTATTTAATCGTTTTGGAGAAACTGTTTTCCTCACTTTCCATTTTCCGTCCTCGTTGACCAAATAGCCTGCCGTTTTTCCGTAATAAAGAGTTCTGACTACTTGCGCACGAACACATCCAAGGTATTCAGCAATCTCATCAACCCCCTTTCCGTTTTTCTTACCTAAGTAAAGGACCAGTTTTTTTGGATCTACATCATACTGCATATATGTGACTATGATAATATTATTCCCAGCTATCGTCTATCCATCTCCAGCGCCTTGCATCCGAACGGAGCCTTTTATCGTCCTGCTCAGGACTGGGGAGTTACTCGATATTATTCTCGATTATCTCGCTCCAATTGATTCGGCCAAAGGCGGCGCGTAATAAATCCTGCCACAGGCACGATTCGTCAATCTCGTCGTCAAGCTCATAGCGTAGCATCATCTCGAGCCAGTCGGCTTGTTCGTATGTCCGCCACATGTCCTTGCTGAGAGCTTCTTGCAAGAGTGCATAGCTTGACTCGTCGTTCGTGAGCCATAGATTTGCGAGCCACGTCTCGTAATTACTCCACCCGTTATACTCGGTGGCTACGGTTTGTGATGGCATTTCTGCTACGTTCATTTTATTCTCCTTTACTTTTACGTAACGGAGTTAAAACACGGTGCCGCATGGCAAATCTGTCAAGGTGGAGCGCTCCTGACGTTTACCAGTGAACGAACGACCTTGACGGGTTTGCTCGGTACGTATGATGAGGCAGTACGTGAAGTAATAAAAACCCTGAACAGATATTCAGAGTCCTGTGAGTCATTGAAGTTGCCTTCCGGTTCTCACGAAGAGGGCCGGAAGGGTCGGCTCTAGTAGCCCTGGCACTTCCACGAGTACGGGCTGCTGGGATTCGTCGTCTGCGCCCACACGCCCCAGATGGACATGCAGTAGTTGTTGACGTCGACGTTCCGCTTGTCCGAGCTGCCCACAGCGGTGCACTTCCAGCTGTAGGCGTTGCTTCCGAACAGGTGTGCCGTCCAGCCAGCGCCGTACTGGAGGTGACAGGCCTGACTCAGGTCGCCCTGATCCAGGCTACTGGGGTTGCCGGTGGCATTGGCCGCCATCGGAACCGCGAGCATTGCGCCCACGGCAATCGCGCCCGCAGCAAGTGCGGTTGCGGCTTTCCTCTTGAGACTCATGTCGAGCCCTTTCTACTAGAAGTGTCCGAAGGGTTTCTCCGGACTTTTTTGATTATATCACGGGGTAGTTCTTTCGTGGAGAAAACGCAGAACTTTTTAAGTTTCTCTTTTTGAACATGCTACGTCTGCTATACTAAACTTAAGAACGATAAATGGTTAGTGATAAAAATGTCGCAGGTTTCGGACGAAAAAATTAAAGAATTCATTTCTCTATTTGGAGGTAATAGTGCGGATGCACGAGAGGCCTTGATGCTTTATGAGCATCGATTGAACAATAGGGATTTTACTATAAGACAAACTATAGTTATCAGTGAAGAAATAATTTCCTTACAAAACGTGTCCAAACGATACGAGCTCGGAAAGCAGACTGTAGATGCTCTTCGTGACGTAAGTTTGTCTGTTGGTAAGGGTGAGTTTATAGCTATCACAGGCGCGAGCGGAAGCGGTAAAAGCACCTTGCTCCAAATTATAGGCTGTCTTGATAAACCAACCTCGGGCAGTGTTGCCGTTGAATCGAAACAGACGACAAGTCTTGGCGATAACGCACTGAGCGAGCTTCGACAAAACAGTATTGGTTTCATTTTCCAATCATTTTATTTGCAACCCTTTCTTCGATTAGACGACAACCTTTCTGTTCCGGCGATGTTTACTAACAAAAAAAAGAAAGATATTGATGCAAAAGTGGCGCAGCTTCTCGAGCGGGTAGGACTTTCTGAACGGGCGAAACATTTCCCTAAAGAATTATCTGGTGGTCAAATCCAACGCGCGGCTATTGCTCGCGCACTTGTTAATAATCCGCGCATTATTCTTGCTGATGAGCCGACAGGTAATCTTGATTCAACGAATAGTAGGTCTATTATCGAACTATTTCGTTCTATTCGCGATACCCTTGGTACAACAATTATCGTCGTGACGCATGACGCCGATATTGCACGTCAGGCCGATCGAGTTATTGAATTGAGAGATGGGGTGGTTGTATGATTCGACCGTTTTATGCGATTAAGCTCGCACGAACAAAACTTCGTTCAAAGCGTGGTGTACTTATCACATCTATTATTGTTGCAAGCTTGCTGTTTGCTGCTCTTATTGCGATGGTTGTTGTATTTACTGGGGCGGAAAAGAGCGCTTATGAATTTATTAGGAAAGCTGGGAACGACCGCTATCTCGTAAAGACAACACCGAATATTCCTTATGAGAAAGTGGATTTTCTAGCAACACCATCACTCGAAGATATTCGTGCTATTAAGGCTTTTGAGAAGCAGTACTATCAGGATCTACGTAACAAATACAAATCGCTCGGCCTTACATACGATACGTCACTTGAGATTTCCGCTTTAGAACCTGCGGCATATCTACCCGAAACCCTTCCAGAAGAGCAACGCGTCAAGGTCAATTGGTCTTCTCCTGTTATTGAAGCAATGAGGCGGCAGAAATTTGACTCATACACCAAAACGGCGACGAATAAGTTAAGCGATCTAGAGGTAATCGGCAGCAAATACGGTGCGAGCGGCTATTATCTTGTCGGAAAGTCGAGCTCTTTAGAACCCATTCCAAACCTTCGATTAATACAAGATGGTAAAGAGAATTTTGGTGACTCTGAGCAAAAAGCTGGGGACATGAGTACCTACGGCTATTACACGAATGCGATTCATAACGGCAGCTATACATTCACAGATCAAAAGTTGCTAAGTCGCTACTTACTCACAACTGACACATCGAACCTAAAAGGTATTCCGGTGGTTGTATCGGCGCAGGAAGTAGCTTCGCTGTTTGGCAAGAAGCTAGGAATCGGAGATGAGCCAAAAAATCCGCGCGATAAGCGAGCGTGGTTGAGTGATATTCAAACTAAGTTAAATGGACAAACCTACCAAGCGTGTTATCGCAATTCGGCAGAACAGGCATTACTTGAGAAAATTCAGCGCGACTATGCTGATATGAAAAATAACGAGAAAACAGAGGGGTATAAGAAGCTAAGTCTTATCTATGAATACCCAACGGAAACGTGTGGCGATATTATCGTCAAGGAAGATACGCGCACTGTCCTTGAAAAAAAAGCGGATGCAAAGGCCGAAGACGCTCAAAAGAAACTTGGTACCTACGTCGCACCTTTTCATCGTCTATTGACGTTCCAGATAGTCGGTATTAAGTATGCACAGTCGTTTACTGATTACACGAAAAGCATCGACGAATACGTAAAGAGTCTACTTGTAGCGCAAGATGACTCATTTACACTCGATATACCCCGACAGATGTATGATTCGTTGCCAGAGGCGTTGAAAGTCACTGACATTCAACAGGAGTATAACGCACGAATTACTCAATATACAGCTACTAGTGATGATTTTGCTGCGCGTGTATTGGAGTTTTCGAGTGTCGACGATGCTCGCGCATTTCTCAATAATGAAACGTGTCCAACCTCCGAAAATAGCTGTGACAAGAAATTTAAAGCCAGCCCGTACGGATCAAACTACCTTATTCTTGATGAGGTAGGTAAGATGTTTAGTCGTATTGCGGCAATAGCATTCCCTGCAGTACTTGCGCTTGCGACAATTATTATCTGGTTCACTATTTCTCGTATCATGGCAGAAAACCGCAAAGAAACGGCCGTGTACCGTGCTATGGGCGCAAAACGTCGCGACGTGACTAGTATCTATATCACGTATATTCTGCTTGTCGCGCTCCAGATAGCACTTATTTCTCTAATACTCGGTGTTGCGGTTGCATTTGCTATAGACTATTTCTATGGAGCAACACTTACTGATATCGCTGTCACATCGTTTGGTATCCTAGGTAATGCACCGAGGTTTAGCTTATTTAGTCTAAAATCTCCACTACTTTTAGTAATTGTCGGTTCGATATTCGTTATTAGCATTATTGCGAGTATACAGCCGCTCATTCGCAATGCTTGGCGTCCTCCAATCCGTGATATGCGAGAAGAATAAAAGCCGAGTCTTTCATTCAATTTATCATTCCAGGATTACTAGGGGTTGTTTTAAATGAGATCGCATAGCAAAGATGCTAAACTGGAGCGCTCCTGACGTTTACCAGGGGACGAACGATCTTGACGGGTTTGCTCGGTACGTATACTAGGTCAGTACGTGAAGTGAATACTCCTTGACTGCGCTATTCGCATGACCAGAGTCAACAAAAAGATATATAATCATCTACAGCATTATTAGTAATAAAATTCGAGATACTATGTCCCCAAGCAAAACCGTCAAAGAAAAAGCCACAACACACATACAAGAACTTATCGCTAAGGATAAGTTTCCTTCAGGTGCATCAATAGGAAAATCGTCACGCTTTTACCTCGTGAAGCTTAAATACGACGGCATCCAGCAAGTTGAGATGTATGGCTTCACGTCGGTTGGCAAAAAGGGCCTGCGTAATTTTGGTTGGGTGCTGCTCGGTTTTGACAACTATGGTATTGGCGGCCGAGGCGGAATCATCTCACTCACCGATAAATCAATCGACCTTACGAAGCCTGCCGAACTATACAGCACTCATATACAGCGGTTCGATGTCACCACAAACGTTGCCTACTACACTCCTCTGACGAAATACGAAAACGCCGATGTCGTCAGTGTTTCGCAGAGTAAGCTTGTGATACGCGACACCCATAACGGCGATACGTGGACTATCAAGCGCGGCGATAAAAACGACTACCTTACGGAGCTAGCGGAATTCATTGCGTCCAAACAATCTTCGCAACCAGATAAACATGGTGTCCCTTCCAAACAAATATCATGGGAGCTGCCGTCCCTTGATCTGCTTGACGACGCTCCTCAAGGTTCGATTAAAAAATCTGGTGTCGTACCGCTTAAATCCATCCTGAGGTCAGATGCGTTCACAAAAACAGATCAACCTCTCTCTGTTGCATTAGGCGTCAACGAAGACAATACGCCGGTTACGGTGGGGCTACAGATGCTCGGCGCGGTTCTAGCGGCCGGTCAAACTGGATCTGGTAAGTCTACGTTCACTGAGTCAACCTTACTTCTTAGTCTGCTTTACAAATACACTCCTGATGAGCTCAAGCTCGTACTTATCGATCCCAAAGTTGTACAGTTCTCACAGTATCAAGACATCCCTCATTTGCTGCGACCGATTATTACAGAGCCCAGCACATCCCGCGAAGCGTTTGACTGGCTGCTTGGCGAAGCGAAGCGTCGCATAGATGCTCCAGATGTGCAGCATCCATATATCGTGGTTG
>RZYF01000046.1 GCA_010014665.1 Candidatus Saccharimonadota bacterium
TACGATCTAACCGGTTTAGACTGTGTGTTGATTATATGGGGAGCCTGACACTATTTATGTAAATTCAAATTTGTCACTATTTTTTACCGAATTGCCAATTAGAAGAACACAATGGTAGGTATACTAGTAACCGTGGTTGCATTGCGGTTGATGACAGCAGCGACATATTCTACGACGTCACTATAGATAGCAAAGTACAGCCTTAGCACTAATAATGCATATCTCGCATTGATAATGCACTTAAGCCGGCTCACCAAGAGATGTTACAAACTGGAAGAGATGATCTTTCTAGGTATATAGGAGGGGTAATCGGTAGATTTATGCAACTCCATCCTGAAATCGGAGATAGTGATTATCCTGAGACTGAAGTTCAAGAATAGTTCTAACTCTGTTCAAAACAATACTCCGAGTTAAAAACCTAGACCCAACCAGACTGTGTTAAAATGTGGGTATATGAAAAGACTTTTCCCAGTAACTGCTAAAGCTGTTTTGTTCAACTCCGACAAAAGCAAAGTGTTGCTAATCCATATGGATAGGCGTGACGCTTGGGTTTTGCCCGGAGGGCATATCGATGAAGGTGAGACGCCAGACGAGACGATGGTACGTGAGATTTACGAAGAATGTGGCGTGACGTCGACCGATCTGCGACATGTAGACTTTTTTATGCATAGCGAAGGCAAAATAATCTTGGCCTATGTCGGTACGGTTAGAGAAGGCGAGCTGAAATCTCCACAAAACAATCTAGAAGGTGTGCCAAAATGGATCACCAAGGATGAGTTCGATACGCTAGATGATATCGAAGATGTATATAGAAAAGTTATCAACGAAAACTGGTAAATAATTTATGCAAAAATAGCTAGTAGGATTTTCCTGTATATTTCTTTAGCTACAGAGTAATTTTGCGGTGATTGACGAGCAAAATGCTCCGTAGATATGCCACTGTTTATTTCTAATACTTTCTGGTGACCGTCTGCTGTAGTAATTATGTCAACAGCCCCAAGTCTCAAACCACACGATTCGACAGCGCGTCGAGCGATTGTAATTTCTTGGTTTGTTGGCAGTGACTCGACAGCTACTGCTCCATAAAATAGGTTGAATAATTTTAGACTATCGATTGTAGTTGGGTTGGTTTTTTGGTACGAAGCTAAAGGTTTACCATCAAGCAAGATGATCCGTTGTTCTGATACGATATCGAGCCAGGGTGAGATAGTCCATTCGCGTTCGTTGGACGCGTTTATGTAATCAATCGTTTGTTCGAGGGTGTCTAGTTTTTTCACCAGTTTTCCACTCGAACCCATCAACGGTTTTGCGACGTAGGCTGATTTTGACTCTAGTAGTTTGACCCGTTCAAGGTTTACTGATTTTTCTGTCCGAGATTTGGCAAGTATGTGAACTACAGCCGGCACATCAGATGCTGTCATGGCCAAGTAAGCTGCAACTTTGTCGCTTGCCATGAGACCAGCGCTAGCACTATTTAGGTCAAAAACGTAACCTACAGCCCAACTGACTTTTCGATTTTTTTTCATGCGAACCAACCAATCCTCAGAAAATTTCTGCATGTCTATACCGAGTTCTATACATAGATCTTGCAGTATGAGGGGTAGTATTCGATTTGAGATATATTCACCGGTCATATCGCTAATTATACTAGACACTCACGCCGAGCAACGCACCAAGTATATCTCCAGCAAAATAAGCCAGGCTAGCAGCAGTCGCCCCGAGCATGAACGTAATCAACACTGCTACGATCGGATTTTCGCGTGTAACAATACCTTTGACGTATCCGATAAACAGAAACGCACAGCCAGTTATGATGGCGCTAGATAAGAATATGTTACTAGACTTGAGATCATGTTGGCTAGCAATATCTATCATGTATGGTATCAGTGATAGCATACCGATTGCCAAAAAAGCTACGAAAGTTACACCCCCTACTATGGCCGGTTTTAGATTCCTACGTGATAGTTTGTTACTGTTTTCGGCTTGGCGGGCTAAGAAAGCACCAGAACCCATAGAGAAACCATCTGCAACAAGATTGGCTATACCTAGTATAACTACAACAGTCGAGCTAACACCTACACCAGCTGATGCCGCTACAACGGCAAAAGTAGTGACAATACCATCAACTGCTCCGAGTATAAACGAGGAAACGTAATCACGAGCATATTTTTGTTTTTTTCTAAATATCATTTCTATTATATTAGCATAAGTTCTATGCGTTTAACTAGGGGTGATATACTATTTGTGCGTGATTTAGATACTAGATTATGCAATAATTACTGTAATACCCCGGTAGCTCAGTGGATTAGAGTAGACGGCTTCTATCCCAGTTTGCTATCGTCGTAGGTTCGACATCGAACGATGGTACTTTTACACAATATGCCCCGGTAGCTCAGTGGATTAGAGTAGACGGCTTCTATCCGTTTGGTCGTAGGTTCGAATCCTACCCGGGGTACCATGAAAATGTGCGGTCCTTTTGGACGGCGCACTTTCATATACCTTCGGAAGATTTGAAACCGATATCCTACCCGGGGTATCACATAAGACATGATAAAATGATATATAAACATTTAAACGGGTTCCTACATTCATATTTTACTCATGGCAGAACGATTATTATTACAGCCTCCAGAAATTATCCAAACAGATGGTCCTGTGATTTTTCTGGCTGGTCCTATTCAAGGCGCGCCGGACTGGCAAACTGAAGCTGCTACCACTATTCACGATATTGATTCATCTATTATAGTTGCATCGCCGCGAAAAGAATATCTGGAAGGTACGTTTGTATACGAGAGGCAGGTTGACTGGGAGACGCACTACTTGCGCAAGGCTGGAGATAATGGTGTAGTTGGGTTTTGGCTCGCCGCCCAGGCCGAAGAAACTCCAGGTCGCGCATACGCACAAACTTCAAGATTTGAACTTGCTGAATGGAAGATGCATCATGAGTATGAAAGCACTAAGCTAACAGTTGGGATTGAAGAAGGCTTCGGTAACGCACGTTATATTAGGCGTCGTTTTAGTCAAGATTGCCCTGACGTAAAGATTGCTGATAATTTATTCGAAATGTGCCAAAATGCTGTTAACTTAGTGTATCAATCAAAGTGAGTATGTTTTAACCTTGTTGACAAAACTTTATTATATCTATGACTAAAAAATACTACACCGAAGAAGCAATTGAGCAACAAGTACCGCCCGAGAGCGAAGTATTAAGTTTGGTTGCGGAGGAAATTCCTGTTGAGGATATTTTAGGCAAAGAAATCCAGGACTTAATAGATAAACTTTTCAGGGTAGCGCACGGTCGTCAGGGTGATTCTAAATATCCTACGCTTGTCGGACTTGCCTCTCCGCAGATTGGTGTGTCGAAGCGAGTGGTTATCATAGGTATGAACGCTGTTGGTGGCGGTGAGCAACCAGAATTAAAAGAATTCATAAATCCAGAGATCGTTGAACTATCAGACGAGCTAGAAGAAGGCCGTGAAGGTTGTTTTTCTACCGGCAGAGTCTGCGGCATCGTGATGCGTGCAAATAAAGTAAAGGTCCGGGCCTACAATCGCCAAGGTGTACTATTCGAGCATGAGTTTGAGGGATTCCCAGCTCGCGTCGCTCAACATGAGATAGATCATCTGAACGGGATTCGTTTTCCTGATCGTATAACTGACGACAAATATCTTCACTGGGTGGAAGAAAGCGAGTTTGGAGATTACCGTATAAACTGGCGTAATTGGCCAGTAAACTGTCCACGAGCAAAATGGGAATCGATCAAGTTAGGTAAGTAGTAAAGTTCTGGATTGGCTTGCTGAGCACCAGTTCGTTAAGAGTATGATAAAAGTCACATAAATTAGGCCAAGTGCTTTCTCGTAGCATCGATTTCTCTCGCTAAATTAACACTAGTTTAGTTATATTTCGATCGAAACATAATCACTGTGCTACGCCAAACAGCTAATTAATAATTCTAGTATTCAGCATAGATATAGTTTTGATATTACATAGACCTTGTTTAAGTAGTAACCGGTAAACTTTATTGTTACTATATAGAATATGAACCAAGAAATTATAACTACTTCTTCGGGAGATACTTTGCGAAAAAAAGAAAATTTTCAGATGTTGCCCGGCAAAACACTTGTAATCGGACCTTCACGTGCAGGGAAATCATTTTACTCCGAAGCATTTAAAGTCGCAGGCCTAGCTGTTCTAGATGTAGATAAAGATACAACTTTAATAAAATGGCGCGACGATATCACTGGTGAGCCAGTGCTGAAACCGCAAGGAGCTAACACAACTTGGCTTAATGGCCATCATTTTACTATAAAACCCAAAGAGTTGACTGATTTTCTTTCTGGACAAGGTGACGTTATAATGTTTGCGCATTGTTGGAATATCATGGATATCGTCGATCTATTCGACAGAGTTGCTTATATGGAATTATCACCAGATGAATTAGACCGCCGCTTGAAACTGGAGCGGTCTGACCATACTGCAGTTGGTAGTCCTGACGAGCTTGAGTTTTTTCGCAAGAGACATCAGGTGCGCAGTGAACAGGCACGACAGCATAATATAACATTTATTGACGCCACACTTACTCCAAATGAATTTTACAATGAATTAAGTCAAGTCCAAGCTAAATGATGCCTGTATAGCATTTTGCATTAGTAATATTGATGGTTGTAAATTGCGTTACGCACGGCAACTTTAGTAATTTCGCATCGAACGTCTTTTTGTTATAGCATGAGAGTATGAAGAAATCCCAAATATTTGACGCTGTGAAGAAATTTTTCAAAGATAAGCACGGGAAGTGGGTAATCGCTCAATTTCCTAATTTTCTGATGTTTGCCTGGTTGACTTTGTTGTTGATAAACTTTTTTGCCCACGATCAGAATATTTCGGTGCTACAAAATGCCGTGCTGTTTACCTGGGCTTACCTAGAACTGACAGAAGGCTCAAGCTATTTCAGAAAAACACTTGGAGCTATCGTACTGATTGGCCTTGTCGTGAGTTTCTTTTTATAAGATATAAATTATTATTTTCAAATTCGTTCATTAGCTAAAATCAGGGTTTGTTTATGGTATACTATGTCACGCATGGCGGATGTAGCTCAGTTGGACAGCCTTGAGCAAAAATAAAGCGCAAGCGCTCTAACCAACTGAACTTTTGCTACATCACACCAAGTACCTTTCAGAACTATCTATTATGGCGGATGTAGCTCAGTTGGTTAGAGCGCTGGATTGTGGCTCCGGAGGCCGTGGGTTCAAGTCCCATCATTCGCCCCATGAAAAATATGGCTAGAGATTTATCCCTAGGCATATTTTTTATATTTTCTAAAGTAGTTTGTTATACTGGAAGCGTATGCGCTATACACACAAAGAGGGACTAAAAAACGGGAAAACGGGAAATCGAAAGACGGTAGTACTATTTTCTTTGATATCTATGACCGGCGGACTATATCTGCTGTACAATTCTTTGTCGCCTATGATTCCACAATCAGGTAGTGATGTTCAGGCGACGGTCAAAAAACTTATCGCTGAACAACCAAAACCACAAGATAATCGTGTGTATATTCCTCAAATCAATATAGATATACCGATAGTACCTACAGGCAACGATGAAACAGTCGCGCTCGAAAAAGGCGCAGTGCACCGAGCTCCGGACAGCGGTGACCCCAAAACGGGCGGTAATTTCGTGATTGCAGCGCACCGGTTTAATC
>RZYF01000149.1 GCA_010014665.1 Candidatus Saccharimonadota bacterium
GGAGGAGTTAAGCAAGGAGATCAATATATAGTATCTACTGCTTATACGTTAGGAGTTGGAACAGTAACAATCGAGAAAGAATATCTTACAACTTTAATCAATGGTGAATATACATTTACCCTGATGATGGACAAGGGCAACAACATTACAACTACAATAACGGTAGGTGCTTAATATGAGGAAGCTACAAAGCAAAGATGTATTTAATGCTATGAGAGCAATATCGAAAGCTAACCTTAAAGAAGAATTAAAACCAGTGCTGGCTAAGATATCAGAAAATAAGATGTCGATAGAGGATGCCGGCATTGAAGGTATCCTGGCAGTAATGGAAATATTCTCGGCTAAGAAGTCAGAACAGGCAATATATGAAGTCCTGGCAGGTCCATTTGAAATGACTGCCAAGGAAGTTGAGGAGCTTGATCTTAATGTAATGCTGGATAACTTAATCCAATTAGCACAGGAGAATAACCTGAAACGTTTTTTTACTTTGCTGGAAGGTATGATATCAACGAAGTAACAGATCTAATACTTAAGAGATATCACAACATGGATTATATGATGAGTCTTGATATAGAGGAGGCTTTCTCACTTGTGGATTATGCTAGAGAACAGGTTGAGAATGACCTCCTTTTCACTCGTTGGATACCTTACCAGGACAGAATGGGATTTGAAGAATTTAAAAATGAGATTAAAAAGAAAGTTAATAGCGAAAACATATCAGACAAAAAAGAGGAAGAAATATATCAAGAAGTAGAAAGCATAATCACTCTGTTTAACAGTGGAAGGGGTGAGGAGAATCGAACTTTTTAAATTATGGGGCAGCATCTTAATAGATAATGAAAAAGCTAACGCCAGCATTGGCAAAACGGAGGAAAAAGCTCAGGGCTTGGCTGGAAAGCTTGGGTCTGGGATTGCAACCGCTGCAAAGTGGGGAGCTGCGGTAACAGGTGCTGCTACGGTTGTTGGTGGTGCAATGTTCGCTGCAGCGAACAAAACCGCTGCTTATGCTGATGAGATTGATAAGCTTTCGGAACGTACCGGAATAAATATTGAAGAATTGCAGAGATGGAAGTACGCAGCGGGACAAAGTGGAGCAGATATAGGAAAGCTTGAAGTTGGGATGAAGACACTATCAACTACATTAGAC
>RZYF01000150.1 GCA_010014665.1 Candidatus Saccharimonadota bacterium
CTTCAGGTACAGTTGCCTCGACAGCCACTGGCTCTTTTTTGGGCTGATTTTTGCGAAGTTTTTCAGCACTCTTGACAACACTAGACTTTTTGTTAGCAAGTTTTACCCAGTCAGGTAGTTTGACTTTGTTGTCAGTTAGTATTTTTACAACGCGGGGTGTTGGCTGTGCGCCGTTCTTAAGATAAAGTTCAATCTTTTCGGTGTCCAGTGTAGCTTGTTTAGTATGCGGGTTGTAACTACCGACATACGTAACTACACGACCACTCGAAGGGTGGCGATAAGCTTCCTGTACAGCTAAACGATAAGTAGGGTAGCCTCTGCGTCCAAGGCGTTGCAAACGGATTGCGAGCATGTTTTTAATTATTCCTTCACTCTTAAATGGTTATTTATGACGGTTGTCACATATTGTACACCGTTTCACCCCTAGAGTCAACTATCGAGGTTGTAAGTAGTAGGTTATAAATTATGCTAGAATTCTATGATTATATAACTGAGGAGACTGGTAATTTCACCGTCGATCATTCTGAAGTCTGTCGATTTTTGTAAGTTTTTAGCGCTTCCCTAGCTGCCTGCTGTTGAGCAATTTGTTTGGACGGACCTTCACCAAGCCCCATTAGCTTGTCACCAACATAGACACCGAGACGAAAGATTTTCTCGTGATCAGGGCCAATCTCTTCGAGTACCCGATACGATGGTGTTTGAGAATCAACGCTCTGTGAGACTTCTTGCAGATGCGATTTTGGATCACGCCAACTACCTTCGTCAATTATGCCTTCAAGTTTGCCTAAAATATGTTTAGTTATAAATTTTTCAGCTATCTCGTAACCCTGGTCAAGATAAATCGAACCAGTCACCGCCTCGAAGGCGTTGGCCAGTATCTGAGCACGCGCCCTGTCGCTTCCTTGTCGCTCACCTTTGCTCATACGGATAAGTGGCTCGTAGCCAAGTCGTTTACCGGCCTCTGATATACTTTCGGTACGTACTAACGCACTACGCCAGCTGGTCAAGATACCTTCTGGATCAGTAAAGTTTACATAAAGATAGTGTGTTACGACAAGCTCTAGTACCGCATCGCCCAAAAACTCGAGTCGTTCGTTGTGTTCAGTAGTACTTTTTTTGTG
>RZYF01000151.1 GCA_010014665.1 Candidatus Saccharimonadota bacterium
CTGGCCGGCCTGCCCGAGGTCACCCCGCAGGCCGCCCCCGAGGGCGACCTGATCCCGTACGGGGACGCCACCCCACCGCCGGACGGGTACGAACCCCGCTACCGCGCCGAACCGTGACCGACGTGGATCCCTTCGTGGTCGAGGCCGTCGAGCTCCTCGCTGCGAAGGACCGCATCATCTCCGCCCTGAACCACGACGTCCAGACCCTCGTGACCGCGCTCGCGGTCCACGAGGGCGGGGACGTGCACTACACGGCTCTCGCCCACCTCGGGCGCACGACCATCCCCTACGACTGCGAGAGTTGAGGCACCCATGGCCACCCGCGACGTCCACATCCGCCTGACGAAGCCGGGCCCGACCGGCGCACTGGTCCCCAAGGCGCGGATGGTGCTGCAGTGGACGCCCACGGCCCGCCGTGTCGACGGGGACGCCGTGGTCCTCCCCTCCGCATTCCCCGTCGTCCTGGACACCAACGGTGAGGCCACCGTGCCCGTCGAGGTCACCGCCGCGACGTGGTGCTGGGAGGTCCGCGAGCAGGGCGACGATGGCATCACCCGGTACGTGGCCGTCGACGCCGGCGAGACCACCGCCGAGTACGTGGACCTCGTGGACGTCGACCCTGACACCCTCGACCCGGCAGAGGAACCGACCGCCGCCTGGTATGCCGTGCTCGCGGCGCTGCAGGTGGAGGATCTCGCCGACGTCGACGTCACCGGGATCGAGGATGGCTTCACCCTGGTGTGGGACGCGGCCACGGAGACGTGGGGTGTGGGAGCCGGCACGGGTGGCGCCTCCGCGCTCGCGGATCTCTCGGACGTGGACCTGACGGACCTCGCGGACGGGGACGCCCTGGTGTGGGATGCGACCGCGGGGACGTGGGTGCGTACATCCCTGTCGGGCACGTTAGCCGCATACGTCCCCACGTCCCGCACGGTCAATTCCAAGTCGCTCACCGAAAACATCACGCTGAACGCCTCCGACGTGGGCGCAGCTCCGGCAATGGGCGCGGACGACAACTACGTGACCGACGCCGAGAAGTCCGCGCTGCACACTCACCCTGCCGTGATCGCGCAGGGCGCCACGCAGGCTGACGCACGCGCCGCGATT
>RZYF01000152.1 GCA_010014665.1 Candidatus Saccharimonadota bacterium
AAGCCATCGGTATTAAACGCCAACTCGTCACGTTTTTTGTCCCACTCGTGCACAAAATCCATCACCTGCTCAATCGTGTCAAGTTGTGTCGCCTGCTGGTTGCAACTAATGCCTATGTTACGAAGTGCAATATAGACGTCAGTATGGGTCGGTGTATCAGCAGGATTGTCACGAACCAAATCGTAACCACGAAAATGTAGCGGACGCTCAGCCACTAGCCGTGGGTCGAGCTGGCGAATCGTGCCAGCCGCTAGATTACGCGGATTGGCAAACTCAGGTTTACCAGCCAGGCGTTGTTTTTCATTTAATTTCACGAATTCCTGTTTTAGCATGACAATCTCACCACGCACCTCTGTTATACCGCGTGAAAAGTCAACGTTTTCACGACTTTTCACGGAGTTTTCACGGTTTTCACGTCGTAAGCTAAGTGGAATATTGCGAATCGTCTTTACATTCGCCGTAACGTCTTCACCTACGAAACCATCACCACGTGTAATCGCTTGTTGTAATATGCCATCATGATACACCAAAGCACAAGCTAAGCCGTCCATTTTAATATCGGCAAAATAGCTAACCCTTTGCTCAGGCAGTAGTTTGCGAACTCGCTCAGCCCAAGCTCGCACGTCAGATTCGTCGAAGACGTCGTTTAAACTTAGCATGCGTTTGCTATGGCTAACTTTTTTAAAACCACTTATCGGCACATTACCGACACGCTGCGAAGGACTATCAGGCGCTATTTCGTCCGGGTGACTAGCTTCATAAGCCTTGAGTTCTTGATATAAACCATCATAGATAGCGTCAGAGACCGACGGTGTATCAAGCGTGTGATACTCGTATGAGTATTGGTTAATCAGGTGAACGAGCTCGTCGTAACGATCACGACCCTGCATTTACATCTTTCCGCCGATGTCATGCAACCTTGCCACGCGCTCTTCCATAGGTGGATGGGTACTAAACAGTTGCATTATAGATTTACCTTTGAGCGGATTTGCAAAAAACAAATGTGCGCTCGAAGGATTTTGTCGGCGGGTTGCAGTCGAGACTTGCCCTAACTTTTGAAGAGCACTCGCTAAGCCTTCTGGATAGCGTGTC
>RZYF01000047.1 GCA_010014665.1 Candidatus Saccharimonadota bacterium
GCTCCGCGTCGCTCAAACCAATGTATTTCTTAGCCTGCATGAATCTATTTTAGCTGCTGGGAGTTAGTGGGTGTCCTAGTATATTCCGTACTTTGTGACAACGGAGGTTTTAAGCATGGAAAATGAACCGAATATCACACCTGTTGCTACGGCTAGTCCCGAGCCAGCTGCAGCACCAGTCAGCCCATCTCTGGTAGCAAGTAGTGGGGTAAAAAGCTACCTAGTTATGATTACGCTTGCATTCTTTGCACTTCCTACTGGTTTAGCACGCGCCTACCGTGGCGAAAAAATCGGTTGGACACGCTTCTGGCTGTATATCGGAGCAAGTTTAGGCTCACTTATACCATTTATAAATATAATAGCTGGTCTACTATACTTAGTGTTGATAGTTTGGGGTATTGTTGATTTCTTCCTCGTTTATCGCTTACGTGACGATGCAGAAGGTAAACCTCTCCATGCTACTCCACGTGACCAAAAATGGGCAGGTAATTTGAGAATTTTGTATATCATTGGCCTAGCTTTATCTGCGGTTATTTTCGTGCTAGCTCTCATTCTCTCGGTCACGTTTTATAACAACTTCAATAAAGTCTTAAACGGTGACAAAACAGAAACTAGCCTGTTTAACAGCCTAGACAACAGCGATACGGGTGCCGCTTCTAGCAACTCAAAGGCGACAGAAGTATTGGTCAACTATTCAAAACTAGAAGATGGAATTAGCCGTATTGAGGCAGAATCAATCCTAGGGATTACATCTGACGACTGTTCAGAATATAGTATTGGTGATTCAAAAAGCGAAACCTGTACTTATGGTAGCTATGATGACGGCTACTTGATAACGCTCAGTTTTGATGACGATAAGCTTAACTCAAAATCAAAATACGAATATTAAATTTATTTATTAATCTCTACAAAACCGGCACCCTAGAAAGTGTCGGTTTTGCTATGCGATACATTTGTAATAAGCTAGAAACATGAAATCACACCAAAACATTTCACTAGCTCAGTTTACATCCTTAAGTGTTGGAGGATACGCCGAAGAACTAATACTTCCCGATAATTACGATGAGTTAAAGATACTAATCGAAAATAATCCTCAGGCAAACATACTAGGCTATGGTTGCAACGTACTTATCAGCGACTCAGGCCTGCCCGGAACTACTATAGCTTTACGCAACGGATCAATAACAATCGATGGCACTTTAGTTATAGCTGACTCTGGAGTTTGGTGGGATGACATGGTGCAGACCGTTATCAACAACCACTTATGGGGTTTTGAACTAATGAGCGAAGTACCTAGTAGTGTTGGCGGAGCGGTTTTTGGCAATATTGCTTGTTACGGCCAACAGGTTTCCGACACACTAAGCTGGGTCGAGGTTTTTGATCGCACTGATGGCAAAATCTATAAACTGCTCAAAAAAGACATCGACATGAGCTACCGATCCAGTGTATTTCAACAGCGTCCCGAACTAGTAATTTTGCGTGCAGCATATGATCTGTCACTAGAGCCGAAACAAGAGCTCACCTACGATTCGGCGCTAGCCATAGGAGAAGAACTTGGGTTGGACCACAAAACGCTTGCCGACTGTCGTGCCATCATAATTGAAACTAGACGACGAGCTGGATCTATCTATCATTACGACGACCCTAGCGTCGAACATAGCGCCGGATCTTTCTTCAGAAATCCACTAGTATCGACTGATTTAGCTACTGAACTGGCAAAATTTGACGAAAGCGGTAAGACACTCGAGCGTATCCAGCACCAGAGTCTAGTTCACGGTGGCGACACCCATCGAGCCTCTGCGGCCCATGTACTGCTAGCTTCAGGGTTTAAGCGTGGACAAAGCTGGGGCCCAGTTCAGTTACATGACAAACACGTTCTCAAAATAGTTACTCACGAAGGTGCGACCGCCACCCAAGTCTACGACGTCGTTCAAGAAATTGTCACGACAGTCAGCGATAAACTCGCCATTCAACTCGATCCTGAAGTCAAATTTGTCGGCAAGTTCTAATTTTCACGACTTTTCACGACAAAGCTCTTATCTCTGTTACGATGAGGTTATTACCTAAATTTTCACGATTTTCACGCTACAAACTATTGATCACTCGGTAACGGGAATTTAGCTGTAAACTTTTCGACTTCTTGACGAATCTTTTTAAGCGCAGATTCGTCATCACGAGCTTCAATGGCCTGTTTCATCCACTCAGCTACTTGTACCATGTCATTCTCGACTAGCCCACGCGTAGTCATAGCAGGTGTACCTAGACGTATACCACTCGGCCTAAAAGGCGGTAGAGTGTCGTCAGGTATTGCATTTTTGTTAAGCGTTAGACCTATTTTGTCTAGAGCGGTTTCGGCTACGTTACCGTCTATACCAAAACTTTTATGAACATCACATAGAATCAAGTGGTTACTCGTTCCGCCCGTCACTAGCAAAAAGCCACGCTTTTTAAGCTCGCTTGCTAATCTGGCGGCGTTTTTAACAATCTGACTAGCATAAGTCTTAAATTCGGGTCGAAGTGCTTCACCAAAACAGACAGCTTTGGCAGCAATCACGTGCATATGAGGACCACCCTGCATGCCAGGAAAAACTGCCCGATCGATCAGGGTCGGTATATTTTCGAGTGTTCGAGCCGGTGCCTTTAGCGGGTTGCTTACAATACCCTGAGACAAAATCATGCCTCCTCGAGGACCGCGTAACGTTTTATGTGTCGTGGTAGTTATCACATGGAACCCAAAATCAAACGGATTTTTAGCCACGCCACCGACGATTAGCCCGGCGATATGCGCCATATCTGCCATCAGAAGACACTCGTCGCCAACCTCTTGAGCGATTGCTGCAAATTTGGCGTAGTCTAGTTCGCGAGGATAGGCAGAAAAGCCCGCCAATATAATCTTAGGTTTATGTAACAGAGCAAGATTTCGCAGCTCGTCATAGTCAATCTCACCAGTTGAAATGTCTTTCATCTTATAGCGTACGAAATTGTAGAGTTTGGCCGAACGTGTCACAGGGGCACCATGAGTCAAATGGCCACCATGGCCTAAGTCCATAGCCAACACGGTGTCGCCTGGCTCTAGCCATGCACTATAAACCGCTTCGTTGGCCGGTGCGCCAGAGTGTGGCTGAACATTGGCGTGATCTGCGCCAAATAACTGCTTAGCACGATCTATTGCTAGCTGTTCTATCTGATCCGTATAATCCTGACCGCCATAATAACGTCTTCCGGGGTACCCTTCAGAATATTTGTTCGTAAATACACTACCGAGCGCGTCCAGCACATCTCTACTAACGTAATTCTCGCTCGGTATCAGCTCGAGTCCTTTGCGCTGTCTCTCTGTCTCAGCTGCAATCAAATCAGCAATTATTTTATCTGTCATATTACCCTCCTCAGTTTCTATCGTCTATTATAGACGAGGTCTAACCTAGTATAAAGAGTATTATCTAATACTAGTCGTGCGGGTTAGAGTATTGGGTTAAATATCTATTCACGATTATATCGTATATGATATAATCCCTATATGAATTACAAAGAAAAACTTGGACAACTGATCCAACAGAACCGAATATCTCGAGGAATGACCCAATCTGAATTAGCTGAGGCCCTAGGATCAAGCCAAAGCGCCATAAACCGCATAGAAAAAGGTGGACAAAACATCAGCCTTGAAATGCTTGCTCGAATTAGCGAAGTATTGTCTAGTAATATAATCTCTTTTCACCCATCTGGTACTAATTTCGAGATTAAAGGTGGCGCCAAGTTATCAGGTGAAATCAACGTAAATACCAGCAAAAACGCCGCTGTCGGCCTACTCTGTGCTAGCCTACTCAATAAAGGTACAACTACCTTGCGCCACGTACCGCGTATCGAAGAGGTCAATCGCATCATAGAAGTTCTAACTAGTATCGGCGTCAAAACAAAGTGGCTCAATAACTCCAGCGATTTACTAATTACCCCACCGGTGCATCTAAAACTTGAAAGCATAGACGTCGAAGCCGCCAAACGCACACGTACAATTATCATGTTCCTCGGTCCATTACTACACCAGTACGAATCATTTACTATGCCTTTTGCTGGTGGCTGTAGTCTAGGCACGCGCACTGTGGAACCGCACATGGTAGGTTTAAAACATTTCGGCATGAACGTAACCGCCAAAACTGAAGTCTACGAAATAATCTCTAAACCTGTATCGCCCACAAAAGACATCGTACTTATTGAGCGCGGTGACACCGTAACCGAAAACGTCATTATGGCAGCAGCTATGCATCCAGGTACTGTTACTATTCGCAATGCTAGCGCAAATTATTCGGTACAAGATGTTTGTTTTTTCCTAGAAAAACTCGGTGTTAAGATCGAAGGTATAGGCACTACTATACTTCGGATAACTGGCAAAAAAAATATTCGTGAAAATATTGAATATGATATAAGTGAAGACCCTATCGAAGCTATGAGTTTTGTAGCAGCCGCTGTGGTAACTAATTCAGAAATCACTATCAAACGCGCACCGATTGAGTTCCTCGAACTAGAACTCGCTACGTTAGAAGAAATGGGTCTAAACTACACCATGACACCAGAATACCGCGCGCTCAACGGCCGAACCAGGCTAGTCGACATAACCATACAACAGTCCAAACTCAATGCTCCAAAAGATAAGCTCCATGCTCTACCTTTTCCCGGCATAAACATGGACAATCTACCGTTTCTGGGACTAATTGCTACCGTAGCTAAAGGACGCACGCTTATACACGACTGGAGTTACGAAAACCGTGCAATCTATTTCACCGAGCTAACCAAACTAAACGCTCAAGTCGAATTACTCGACCCACACCGCGTCTATATCGAAGGGCCAACTCGTTGGAAACCGGCAGATATCATAGCACCAGCCGCCCTTCGTCCAACTGTAGTTATATTGCTCGCCATGCTAGCCACGCCAGGCACCTCTAGGTTACGCAACGTCTACCAGATAGATCGCGGCTATGAGCAACTAGCTCAGCGGCTCAATGGTCTGGGCGCTGATATTCGACCATTTCGAGATATCTAAAGCGCTTCAATCCCTGGCTTGCCGTTACTCCAGGCAACTGTACCGATCGGTTTTGCATATACAACTTCACGCCCTGCAGTCGGACCGGCCAGCTCGCAGCTATACATGGTCAGCCGTGGTTTTTCGGTACGCTGTTCTATTTCGATAGCGGTTGGCGGTACTAAGCTTTTTTCGTAAATCTCATAGACATAACGTTTGCCTTCGTAATCGATGTAGATTTGATCGCCTTTTTCGAGAGAATCTATATGATAAAACGGTGATTTAGCTCGTGTTGAATTGGGTGTGAGGCCTAGATTAAACCGGTGCGCTGCAATCACGAAATTACCGCCCGTTTTGGGGTCACCGCTGTCCGGAGCTCGGTGCACTGCGCCTTTTTCGAGCGCGACTGTTT
>RZYF01000048.1 GCA_010014665.1 Candidatus Saccharimonadota bacterium
TCTTGCGCCAGCTGAAGCTGTCGCGACCGTGTTTCAATTCTACAGAGCGCATTGCCAATTAAATATCCGACACGAGGTCGGATATTTAATTGGCAGGGGCACGTGGAATCGAACCACGGTCTAAGGTTTTGGAGACCTTTATACTAACCGCTGTACTATGCCCCTATAAACGTAATTATACCAGAATATAGACTATTTATTCATCATGCACGCGAACACTACGCTGAAATCTACGGTTGGCAGCTGGATCAGCCATGTGAACCATTGGCGGACGGGCAAGTATTCGCTCAACTGACTTACTATTCTCTGGATCAATATCTCGAATTGCTTGCATGAAATAATCGTCTATTAGCCATTCCCGCCCAGGTGGGGTTTGGCCTACCACAGTGATATGAAGTTCATTATTACTCCATTTCTCTTCGCGAATAATCTTTAGCGGCTTCGGTAACATCATCCTATCTTTAGGCATAGCTTTTATAATATCGCTGATTGCGGCTTTACCTTTTTCGGCGTTGCGCAAAAATATCTCTACTTCTTGTGTACGGACGCCGTTTGGCGTTACATGTGCACCTGTGATGTTTTGGTTATGTACCCAAATTATTTCACCGTTCAATGATCTTATGCGCGTAGAGCGAAGCGTAAAACGTTCAACTACGCCAGTTACGTCCATATAGGGTTCAAGTTTTACGTAATCACCAACATGAAACCAGCCTTCGGTAATCATAGTAGCCCCCGCTGTCAGGTCCTGCAGAACTACGCCCAAAGTTCGACCGGCTATAACGACAAACAAGGTTCCTGTACCAATTGCAGCAAGACTATTGGCTGCTTGACTTCCGGCAGCCAAAGGACTAATTAGTCGCCAAGTCACATACCCTACAACCAAAACTACCGCAACACGCACAAAAGCCACGGTCATACTGAGATATGTTTCAATTTGTTGGTAGCGTAAAACTCTTTGATTATCCGATTCTCGTTCGCTTCGATCCGATACCTTTTGGGCTACCCGGATAATTGCCTGAGCCAAAAAACGACTCAGCCAATAGGCGATAACCATAGAAGCCATTAGTATCAAAACTGAACGAAATGCGTTAGGCTTTGCCAGTAGCTCAGAAAACTCATCAAAGATCTGTTGTACGTACCTGTTATTATCAATCGTCAACACTATAGTATAACATCATGTATAATAGATGTTATGAGTACGCTACAACCAGCGCGACCAATTATAATTGTTACTATTGGTTATCCTGGAGCGGGCAAAAGTTTTTTTGCTCGCCAGTTTGCTGAGACTTTTCACGCACCATTAATCAGTTTTGACGAAATCCGTTACGAACTCTTCAACGAAATCAGTCACTCTATCGACGAGGATATTATTGTCGCTCGAGTTGCTGGTTTGCAACTTCGAGAACTAATCAAAACCAAACGTACCCTAATTATTGACGGAGGTCATAACCCTAAAGTTAGTCGCATTGAACTAACGAAGCTTGCCAAAGATTCCGGCTATGCTGTTTTGTATGTCTGGGTTCAGACTGACGAGAGGACCTCACGCATACGATCTCTTAAACGTAGTCCTGGTAGAGATATGGATAACTATAATCGCTCACTATCGACAGACGAATTCGAGCATCAGTTTCGAAAATTCACCGAGCCAAGTGATAACGAACCTTTTGTCGTAATCAGCGGACGACACACCTATGCTACGCAGGCTAGAATCGCACTAAAACGGTTAGCTAACAATCATGAAACACCTCGGAAAGAACCTCCAAGCCGCACACCGCAAGCTGGTAGTATCACACGCCGACCAATTAGTATCAACTAGCTTTCAGGATATAGAGTTTGGTAAAGTTGCCATAAAACGTAACGCGAGAGCTAAACATGTTAGGTTAAGTATGCAACGCAATGGCGAGATATCCGTAACTTTACCGTATCGCGCAGCCTTGTCTAATGCTTCAAAAATTGTAGAAAATTCCAGAGAAGATATCCGTAAATGGAAAATCAAATACCATCAAAACCGATTAATTTACAGAGATGGTGATACTATAGGCAAATCTCATATTTTTAAAGTAGTTTATCTACCCGATACTTCATCACAACCCAGCGTACGAACTCATGGGTCTCAAATTTGCTTATATTTACCAATAAATGATCAGTTAGAATCCCAAAAGACTCAAAATCTACTAGCTCCAGCGATCAAAAAAGCTCTGACCAAAGAAGCTAAATTATATTTACCGCAACGACTGAGCTATCTTGCAGAACAACACGATTTTAGCTATAAAAAAACCCGTTTCGGAACGCCCAGCAGCCGTTGGGGCAGCTGTTCTCCTACTGGAACAATTTCTCTCAATATCAATCTGATGATACTAGACGATAAAATAATCGATTATGTTTTGATTCACGAGCTTTGTCATACCAAGCAATTAAATCATTCAACTCTGTTCTGGTCTCTTGTAGAAAATTGCTTACCCGACTACCGAGCTCTACGCATGAAGCTAAAAAAACAACAACCTATATAGTAATCCATAAGCTTTTTGTGGCATACTGATATACATATGGGTGGATCTTACACATACGAACGCGACAAATTCGCAGAGCAATTTATCCGCGTTATGCGCTGGACAAGTTTGTTTTTGCCTATCCCGGTTATCTTACACACCACAGCGGTGGCGACCGAATTCATACCCCGAAGCCCTCTCTACCATCTAGGACTAGCTTGGGCAATAGCCACCGTTCTATCATTACTGGCTATCTGGAATTACTTATCACACGATTATTCCACTAACGGCGTGGGTATACGCCTTAGCATCATAGCTTTTATAATGTTAGGATTTTTCGTAGTTATAACAGGACTGGCGAGCCCGATTGTTATGATTTGGATAATCATAGCCATCATGGCCGACATTTTCTTCTCTAAAATCGGTTTCTACGTTATGTTGGCGGCTTTTTTAGTTACAACTTGGGCTTCTCTAGATACCTATATTTTAAACGAACAAGTCACTGTAGTCATGACTGCTTCATATACTATCGGCACCTCTTTTTTCGTATACTTTATACGTAAAGCTACTTATAAAAAACATGTCGAGTTCGAGCAAGCCAAAGAACGACACGCTATCGACCATAGCCAACTCACTACTGTACTAAATAGTATTAGAATCGGTATCGCCACTACAAACGTTGCCGGCGATATAAGGTTATATAATGCCGCGTTCTTAAATTTGCTCGATACAAACAAAAACGTTACAAAACAGCCGTTTGATACAGTTTTACCGTTAGTTGACAGTGACGGTAATACTGTCTCCTTACTGTCGATTGCCGAAAAAAGTAGCTTAACTCGTCGTGACGATTTAACTCTTAGGTATCGCGATGGTGACGAAATACGTGTCGGAATCACTATAAATCCAGTCAGATCAGCTCATAACATGCTCAGAGGTTATATCTGCATAGTCGAAGATATTACCAAAGAAAAAAATCTAGATGAAGAACGCGATGAATTCATATCAGTCATTAGCCACGAACTACGTACACCTATTGCTATAACCGAAGGATCGATCAGTAATGCCCAACTACTACTGGAACGTAAATCCGATACCCAAACACTTAAATCGACCTTTGGAGAAGCGCACGATCAGATTGTATACCTAGCAAATATGGTAAACGATCTAGGTACATTATCCCGAGCTGAACGTGGAGTAGGGGATACGCTAGAAGAAATCGACGTCGATGATTTGGCTCATAGTCTATACGGCAGATACTCTAAACAAGCGGTGGATAAAGGTTTGACTTTAGATATCGATATTACTGGCAAGATTGGTTCTATCTCGACTAGCCGGCTGTATTTGGAAGAAATGTTACAAAACTTTATAACCAACTCTTTAAAATACACTCAAACAGGTAACGTTAGCTTAAATATTAAACGGGTCCACGAAGGTATTAGGTTTGCCGTAAAAGACAGCGGTATCGGTATATCAAAATCTGACCAAAAACGAATTTTTGAAAAATTTTATCGCTCCGAAGACTATCGCACACGAGAAACTTCTGGCACCGGCCTAGGGCTCTACGTGGTATCCAAACTAGCTCGTAAACTCAATACTAATATCGAGATAACTTCTCGTCTTAACCACGGTTCTGAGTTTTCTTTTGTACTACCTATAAAGTAACGTCGTACTTTGCCTTGTCCTTATCCAATAATCTATAATCTAAAATCCATCTTCTTCTACTATTAATGTCTCCAACATGTTATAATTGACTTGACACGGCTGCTAAGCAGCCTTTTTGAGTGCAAAACGAAAGGAGTATTGGTCTGTGGCTGTACATAAATTTACGATCAAAGACAACAAGGTTTCGGAAGAACCAGTTGAATCGAAGCCCAAAAAAAGATTTTTAGTTAAAAAAGCTGAAGCCCCAATAACAGTTAATCAACCGGTCAAGAAACCAAATTTTCTGCGTCGAATCGTGGAATATTTTGTGGGTGCATGGCGTGAACTACGTCAGGTGCGCTGGCCCAACCGTCGCCAGACATGGGAACTGACGTTTGCAGTTATACTTTTCTCGTTGTTACTGGGTGGAACTATTTTCGGCCTTGATGCTATATTCACCTGGCTATTCACAAAACTAATCATCTAAATTTAAGTTAATTATAAGGATAAACGAAACTATATGTCTCAAAAAAAACGATATGATTCTACCCGTCAATGGTACGCTATCCATACCTACAGTGGCTATGAAGAAAAAGTAGCTGAAAGTATTGGCCAACGCGTCGAATCGGTCGATATGGCCGACAAAATCTTTGATGTTTTAGTACCAAAAGAAAAAATGATCGAAATCAAGAACGGCAAACGCAAGGTTGTCGAAAAGAAAATTTTCCAAGGTTATGTACTTGTTGATATGAAAATGACCGAGGACGCTTGGTATATTGTCCGCAATACTCCTGGCGTAACCGGATTCGTCGGTACCGGAACTGACCCTTCACCGATGTCAGAAGACGAGATAAAAAAGATCAAAAAACGTATGGGTGTCGAAGATCCAAAACATCATATTGATTTTTCTGTCGGTGAAATTGTTAATATTACCGACGGGCCGTTCAAAGGATTTGACGGTGCTATCAACGAAATCGACGAAACAAAAGGTAAGATCAAAGTTCTTGTCAGTATGTTTGGCCGCGAAACACCAGTTGAACTGGATGCCTTGCAGGTTAAGAAGGTTTAGTCAATCAAATGACAAGTTTACATTCTCGCGGAGATTCAGTGCAGTATGATCCCCGGCAAGCTATCCACGCCGCAAACAAAGAGTTGTGGCAGAATGTTAGAGAGCACCGATTAGCCGAATTACGAAAAATGACGACTGATCAACTAGCTGAACAATATGGA
>RZYF01000153.1 GCA_010014665.1 Candidatus Saccharimonadota bacterium
TATACCCTATGAAAGGAATCATCCTCGCCGGGGGAGCCGGCACGCGCCTGCACCCCCTTACGAAAGTCGTTTCAAAACAGTTATTACCCGTTTACGACAAACCCATGATCTACTACCCACTCTCGATACTGATGTTATCGGGAATCCGGGAAATACTGATTATCAGCACGCCACATGATCTCCCCGGCTTTAAAAAGCTTTTCGGCAACGGTAAAGACCTCGGACTGGAGCTGAGCTATGCTGAGCAGCCCTCTCCCGACGGACTGGCACAGGCGTTTATTATCGGTGAAAAGTTTATTGGTGATCATGATGTTTGTCTCGTACTTGGCGACAACCTCTTTTACGGTGCCAACCTCCCTGAGATGCTGCGCGACTCGGTACGCATGGTAAGTGAAGAGCGTAAAAATGTAGTATTCGGATATTATGTGCGCGACCCACACAGATATGGCGTTGCGGAAATTGATGAGCAGCACAACGTAATCTCCATCGAAGAGAAACCCAAAGAGCCCAGGAGCAATTATGCGGTTGTAGGACTATATTATTACACTAATGAGGTGGTAGAGATCGCAAAAAATGTAAAGCCCAGCCACCGTGGCGAGTTGGAGATTACCAGTGTAAATCAGGAGTACCTCGATCGCGGAGTGCTGAAGATAAAGCTCATGGGCCGGGGTTACGCATGGCTGGATACCGGCACACACGAAGCACTCTCTGAAGCTACGGAGTTTGTAAAAACCGTAGAGAAGAGAACCAGTCTGAAGATCAGCTGCATTGAAGAGATCGCCTGGCGGTTGGGATTCATCGACAAAACACAACTGACAAAACTTGCTGAAGGATATGGCAAGAGTGAGTATGGAGTGTATTTGAAGGAGTTGCTGAAGTAGGACACGGAGGGAGCCCCCCAGCCGCCCAGATGAGGACACAGAGGGTGGCTCTCCCCCTTGCCCCCCCAAAGGGGAGGGAGTGAGGACACGGAGTGAGAAAACGAGGGGAAATATTATTAAACCATAAAACGAAGCGAAACGCCCTACATTGAAACAAACAAAAAATATTGCACCCAATA
>RZYF01000008.1 GCA_010014665.1 Candidatus Saccharimonadota bacterium
TCACCACAAGTAAATATCCCAGCCCTTGTAGTTGGGATATTTACTTGTGGTAGTTTCGCCTGCGAAATGAGAACCCGGAGGGTTCGATAACAAGGAGTAAGGCAGAAAAGTTTACTTTTCTCTAAAACACAGCTCTACCCCGCATACTTATCGTAGCGGGGCAGAGTAAGTCTGAGCAGGCGTGTCGACTAAATAGTCTTCGTAACTTATGTTACTAGAAAACTATTAGACCTAGATCACAACGTCCTCAAGCTTTACTTCGAGTTCGACGTTTGTCTCTTCGGTGTTATACGAATCATCGATATCGGTTTCAGTCTTAACTAAATCTATATCGGTAGTATTCGTCTCAGTCTCGGTTTCGGTGTTATACGAATCCTCCACTTCAGTAACCGCAGTGTTCTCAGTAACACTATTACCCGAATCGATAGCGACATTCATCTCCTTGTTGAATGATTCGTTTACGACAGTAGTTTCGGCATTGTATGAGTCTTTGTTGAAACTCTCACTACTGGAAATGTTCGTAGCAACCGGGTCATTACTGACACCAATCATCACTCCCTTAGCGTCCTCAACTTCAATCTTGGTTTCGGTTGAGTTATTTGAACCTACGTTATTGTTACTATTGGTATTGTTTATCGTAGAAGTCGAACTATTAAATACAGAGTAGTAGCTATGGTAAGCTTTTACCATATCTGCAGCATGTTTCGGTACTACTGCGCCACCAGCACCTGATCCACCGACCGGTTTCCAAGTACTTGCACCTTGCACACTACCCGTACTAGCCGCTGCTACCACACCTGATCCGTCTACAGTAGCTGTGGCTTCTGTACAACCCACTGATGAGGATGCCATAACAGCATTCGCCTGTGTAGCCTCGTAACCCTGGTTATATGCATAAACAAACTTAGCAAAATCAGCCGGTACTCCAGAAACTTGCGCGGACGAAATAGCGTTCTGATCCTGTAGTGCCCCGACTGAGTTACTAGGTGATCCCACGGCCATAACCATAGGTACGGCTGCGAGCACTCCTATAAAACTTGCCATAGCTGTCTTAAAATAATCTTTTTTTGTGGTTTGATTCTTATAGCGTGACATAAACATCTCCCACATCTCTAACCACTCCAAGGGTTAGTTTACGGTTACATTTGGATGCGCGTATCCAACCATTAGTCTATAGCCTTAATAGCCCCTGACGCAGTGCAAATAATCACCAAGTTATTGATAATATTATCACTGAAAACTAAATCTAATTAGTGTATAGATAATGTTTAAAGATTTATTATTGAAGTTTTATATCAGAAAAACTTTCATCATCTAAACGATTTTCTAAAGCTTTTTTATTTATCGAAAATTCTCGCAAACCATAACGAACAACTCTTCTACGACGCAAACGACCAAGTTCTTTCGATACTGTTTCGCGAGACAAACCTGTCATACCGGCCAACAATGAATGGGTAACGTTTAACTTCAACACATATCGTCCCTTAGAACGCTCTTCTCCAAAACGGAACAATAAGTAGTTTAAGGTCATCAATAATTTATCGACGGCATGAGTCTGCTCAAGAGCAGTCACTTGCAACATTAGGACTGTATAGTGCTCAACCATTCGGTCAAATAGTAGTTTCCACATTTCGGGGCGCTTTTCAAGTAAATCAAGTAATACTTCACGTTCGATTGTAACTACTTCGGAGTCTTCAAGCGCTTCGTAGTAATACATTGTTCGTGTCGTCTTGCCGAAAACCCAACATTCAGGAAAGATATCGCCAGTTAATTTAAAGCCTGCAATTTGTTCAACCCCAGCATTGTCGATTCGATAAGCGCGGAAGGATCCACTTCTCACGATATATGCCTGGTTAGGTACTTCACCTGGGTAAAGCAACAAAGAATTTTTGCGTACCTGATGGATTGTAGCTGAGTGCGGAAGATATTCTACGACATGCTCCATTTTATGATTATATAACTATATCCCTGGAGCGCAATAGAGAATCATGACAATACTTCAGTTTTATGCATATCATCCATCCCTTTACATAACTCTTAAGCTTATGTAGACTAATGATATGGCGCGAACAATCATATATGATACTTCTGAAATAGACAAAAACAACCTAAACGAGCTACTAAAAGAAACTGACCACGAGATAATTTTCGTGGAAGAGCCGTTGTCTCGTGAAACAGCTGACCGTGAAGCTGAAGTCGTATCAGTTTTTATAACCAGTGATTTAAGTGAAGAAGTAATGGCTTGTATGCCTAAACTTCGACATATCGCCTGCCGTTCAACTGGCACAAACCATGTCGACATAAAAGCCGCGGAAATTCGCAATATTACAGTCACATACGTTCCATCATATGGCGACCACACAGTAGCCGAGTATGCGTTTACACTTCTCTTAGCACTTTCACGCAAACTCCAAACCACTTTAGAGGCGGTCGACAAACTAGATATAAATTTACTGGATTTAGTTGGGTTTGACTTAAACGGCAAGACTCTTGGAATTTTTGGCGCCGGACGAATAGGCCAATCAGCGGCTCGTATAGCTCTAGGTTTTGGAATGCGCGTAATAGCGTACGATCCTTATCCAAACCAACAAAAAGCTGACGAAATCGGATTTGAATTTGCAGACAAAGAATCTATTTTGCGTCAAGCAGATGTAGTATCGCTCCATATGCCTTATACTATCGACAATAAATATTTTCTAAACACAAACGAATTCGCCATGATGAAGCAAGGAGCTATCGTAATAAATACTGCACGCGGCCAGTTACTAAACCAAGTAGCTCTTATCCAGTACCTTCATAACGGGCATCTTGGTGGTGCCGGGCTCGACGTATTCGAAGGAGAAGTTCTTCTAGATTTGGATGAAGAAATAGCAGCTATCCGAAACCCTCAACACTCTAAGGAATTGCTAATGCAAGACACTGAACTGACTATTCTACGAGCTATGCCAAACGTTATTATCACACCCCACAATGCATTCAACACTATCGAAGCACTGTGGCGGATAAATGAGACTACCGCTCAAAACATCATCGGCTATTGGTACGGTGAAACTCCAAACCGATTTATACAAAAATAACACCTTAAATTAAAAAACAGTCAAATGACAGCTATTACAATACTAGCCTTATCACTTTTCGCAGTCATACAAGCGGCCGCTTTTGCTACTAAGTATTCAGAAAAGGTCGCCGAAAGCTTTCGTTTATCACGCTATGTAGTTGGTTTCGTAGTGGTATCTTTTATTTCAATACTTCCTGAAACACTTATTGCTATAAATGCCGCGTTGCAAGGGGAGCCCTCGCTTGGCATTGGTACGATATTTGGGTCTAACGTTGCGGATCTGACTATTATTTTTGCAATTCTAGTTTTTATAGCTGGACGGCGTGGAGTAAGAGTCGAAAAAGGTCTCATGAAAAAACTAGCCATTTATCCGCTATTTCTAACTATACCTTTACTACTAGGTGTTGACGGTCACTACTCTAGAGAAGAAGGTATGGTTTTAATAATTGTTGGTATAATTTTCTACTATTCGGTATTCCGCAAAAGTGTTGGTGTAAGTTCGCGCGATCCTTCGATTACGCAACAACGTCTACGTAACATTTTATTACTAGTGGCTAGTATGGCTTTACTACTTGTAGCTTCATACTACACCGCCGAATCGGCCGTAGATTTAGCCCACTACCTCAATGTTAAACCAGTTCTAGTTGGGGTACTTATAATCAGCCTTGGCACCACTATACCAGAGCTATTTTTCTCCGCCAAAGCAATTCGCAACAAAAAAGATAGTATGGCTGTCGGCGATATACTCGGATCAGTGCTAGCCGATGCTACGATAGTAGTTGGTATAGTTGCAATCATATCTCCGTTTTATTTCCCACAAATAATAGCCTACATTGCTGGTGGATTCATGGTAATATCTTCAATGATTCTAATCAACTATATGCGTACTCGCCTAAGAGTAGTTCGCAGAGAGGCGATTCTGTTGATTATAATTTATATCGTTTATATAGCCTGCGAATTAATCGCGAACGCATCAACATCCTAGAAAAATATTGTGTAAATACATGAATAAAATCAAACGACTTATCTATGCATTTGGACCGTATGCTAATCCCGAAGAGCGCCGTATTGGTAAATTTTTTGCACATTTACACGAGAGAGATAGTCGTAACCGTACTCAATCGAAACTAAGCCATCTAGTTACAGAAAACGTAGCTATCGTTAACTTATGGACCGAATATCGCTACAAAGGCTACCGTTATCTAACAAAATCCATGCGACGAGATCTCTATAAAAACCTTGAGCAAATCAAAACAGACTTCGCCGGTTTTTCAGAGAAGAACGTTATAAATATTGAATCGATCTATAAACAAATCGCTTTACTGGGTGTCGATACTAAACCGTTGCAGACAAAACAAGACCAGCTCATCCGAATCGTTCAGATTATGCAATATCTATCGCCAAACAACGGTCGCTATATCTACCGCGCTTCGAGTTCTTTTGGTAGACTTCTACAAGACCCCGCCAAAAGCCTGTTAGAAGGGGACTGTAACCAGATTCTTACACTATATTTGTATCTGTTCTTACTTCAGTTTTCACTACAAGATTTGAGTCTGACAGTCTATCCGGGACACGTCGCTCTAAATTTTATGGGAGTCGATATAGAAACCACTAACGGTCAATTCACACTTTACGATAGAGCCGATGCTTCACGAGTACCTGTACAGGAAATTGTCAGTATCAATCTACTCGATACAAGTGACGCTTATCTAAACAAACATATCGTTCAACCTGAGGTGTTTCTACAGGCCGCCAGATTAGCCTATATACTTGGTAGTGATCGTGAATTGGTCCAGAAAAACCTAAAATATGCCTATCACAATACTATTGTTCATCTGATGCAACGCGATCAATACTCTACAGCCCTAAAATACGCCAAAATCAGCAAGGACCAGTTACTCCTACAGACCGTTGGCCATAACGGAGCGGTGTACGCTCTATCCCAAAACAAATATGCCCAGGCTCGTAGTTTTGCGTCTCATTCCATAAAACGAAACGAACTCCTGAGTAATATAAATTTCAACGAAGGTGTTGGTCTGTACAATGCCAAAAAATACCAACCGGCTATAGCACTTTTCGAAAAATCCAACTCACACGATATGGTACTCCGCTGTTATGAAGGCCTATATTTTGAGCAACAGCAACTACTCAAAAATGTTAAAACGGTCGATGATATCAAAAAACACGCTAATACGGTACGAAAAATGCATCGTTATGCCAAAAAATCCGACAATTCCAAATTAATCAAATACACCAAAAGCCTGATAAAATACCTCTAACTAAACTTGTCGGCTATAGCTCGAGCAACCAAACTGTAGAGCCTCTGCTGGCGAAAAATCGTCAGTATAGACTGGGGCGTTTGGAGCAAGCGCCGATTTATAATTTTCGCCTAGATCGAGTTTTGATTCGCCAAATACAGCGACTATATTAGCCATAGCCCGTTTTTCATCATAGTTTTGATAAGCACCAAAAGAGAAGTTATCGAGATAGGGTTTAAGTGACGCTCTTAGAAAATCGTCACAACTGTCATTTTCTCCGGCAATAATATTTGCTATTACAGTGCCTCCTGATTCAACCACGCGCCTAATAGACTGTCCGTACTCCTTTGTGAGGACAGTGAAGGGGACTTCAGTATCGTTATATATATCTACTACCACCAAATCGTATTTTCGGTTAGTAGTATCTACATACGACCGAGCATCATCGCTGATATTTTCAATATTTTCACGATTGTTGTAGTAGAAATATTTTTGAGCAATCTCGATTAGTTCTGGGTCAATTTCAACGACATCAATCTGAGATTTAGGGTACTTATCGGCCAAATATCTTGGTAGAGTATAAGCGCCACCGCCTAAAACCAGTATGTGGTCTTTTTGGGCTAATTTTTCTACCACGTCTGCAATCTCTTTCGAATACCAGAAAAACAAATAATCCGGGTCAGATGTATCGATACCAGATTGAAAACCGCCAGGTCCAGTTTTGATAAGCCGAATCGTCGTACTATACATTTCCTGATCAGATATCACATAGTGGGCTGTTGCAGTATCGATGTGGATGTCGCGGACAAGGTCAGGAGACATGAATGTCAGCATAACAATCACCACACTCAGGGCTAATCTTGGTTTTACTTTTTGCCGTGGCCGAACCGTCCAGCTCACCAGTAGCAAAATTATCACTAGTAAAATCAAAATATTTCTGGACCCAATAAACGAGAACAATACAAAACCAGTCAGAAAAGTACCAAAAATACCACCAATCGCATTCATCGCATCAATACTCGCAACCGAACGCCCCGTATGACTAAGCTCTCGAACGTTAAGTTTTGCCAAATATGGCCCAATTGTTCCTATCAAAAAACTGGTTGGTGCAAAAAGCAGAAGTGACGCTATGACACCTTTTAATCTCGGGTCAGTACTGCTACGAGAAAGTAGCTCCAGAATTACAGTTGAAAAATTGATTACCAGAGTGACCGAGAAGGCAACAGCCAGTAGTAGCAACGCAACATCCTCGAAGACATTACGCCTGTCTGCTAGACGGCCACCTAGCCACACGCCTATGGCCAACATAGCGATTATCACGCCGATAACACTAGTCCAAATATAGGTCGAACTCCCAATCGATGGTGCCAGCAGGCGTGCAGCCACCAGCTCGAATATCATTAGAACCATTCCGCTCACAAAAGCCAAGCTCATCAAAATATATGATTGTTTGATTTTCACACTATTTAGTCTATCACGCTAGATATTCACCTACCGACAAGCCAAATTTTACTATTTTATTATATGTCCATTATCCTTATGATTTTATATTAATTAAAATAATCAGTTTTTATAATCACTCAAGCGATACCGAGATCAACGATAATAAAAATTTCGTGTTATAATAGCCAACAGCAAATAACAAAGAGGTATTTATAACTATGGCAAAACACAAGAGCTGGCATGGCGCTGACATCAAGCGCAAGCGCAAAATAGATGAAAAAATCGCCAAACGAAAGAACCGCTAAAATCTAGCGGTTCTTTTTATGATTCACATATAAATTACTATTGACGGGCAGTGACGAAAGTCAGAGCCTTACCAGTCTTACCGGCACGACCAGTTCGACCAATCCGGTGTATGTAATCGTCGTAAACCTTTGGTTGGTCAAAATTTATAACGTGACTGACGTTCGGTATATCGAGTCCACGCGCTGCAACATCTGTCGCAACCATCACTTTAACAGCGTTAGTTTTGAAAGCTTTGAGGGCTTTTTCGCGCTGACTCTGGGTTTTGTTACCATGAATCGCTACCGCCGGCAAATTGTTTTTTGACAAATTATCAGCTAAACGTTGCGCACCGTATTTCGTCTCGCAAAACACGAGAACTTTTTCGAAACTTTCCTCACGCAACATATCTTCGAGCACCGAAATCTTGTGTATCTTATCGAAAACTTCCACGACATTTTGGTCGATATGGCTACTAGTTTCACCACTACGAACTGATATAACCTTTGGGTCCTGCATCATTTCACTCATAATCTTTTGAATAGCAGGGGTTAAGGTAGCACTAAAACATAAAGTCTGTCGATTGTTCGGCAACATCTCGGCGACGCGCTGAATATCACGTATGAAACCCATATCAAGCATTCGGTCGGCTTCGTCTAACACAAAGGTATTTACGGCACTGAGCACTAATACTCGGCGATCGATCAAATCTTTGAGACGTCCAGGAGTTGCAATAATCACGTGTGGGTTACGTTGTAATTCACGAATTTGTCTACCGATATTTGCACCACCAACACATACTGTACTGTATAGTTTTTGACCGGGCGAAAATCGTTTGAATTCTTCGTCGATTTGTTGAGCAAGCTCACGTGTCGGTGTTAGAACCAGTACGCTGTTACGTGCCGGATTTTTGGACAATTTCTCGATAATCGGTAGCAAGAAAGCCGCCGTTTTACCCGTACCGGTGTTGGCTAAGCCTATAACATCATCCCCGGCCAAGATTGGTACGATAGCCTGATCCTGGATAGCAGTTGGTATAGTTAGCTCCAAATACTCTAGAGTTCGTTGGATCTCTGGGTTTAAAGCAAAATCACTAAATTTGTGTCGTGGCTCGTAAGGCACGTCTTCACGAGCTACAGCTCGATTCACGAATTTACTCGGATGAATATTGCTAGTTTGTCGTCTTTGTTGTGGACGCGATTGATAATTTGTACGCGAATTTCGCGCACCATAATATGACTTTTTTTGCATAAAAATAAACCTTCCTCATGCGTTATTTTGATGAACGACGAGAAAGGTAATAACAGATCAAGTATTCATCCGTAGTTTTGTTATCTTTTATAACTACTTCCTTTTATTGTATCAAAAAACTTATGTAATGTCAAGTCTTGAGCGTAAAACACATGCATTAGCCCCAATTCACACGTCTTATAGACGAAAAAAGCTTGAAAAAAGTATGAGTTTATCGAACTCAGGTTTTGACGTTTTAGCTCTACAAGAATAAACTAGCTATATCAATTTAGAACAGCAAGAAAGAAGTACCGTGATACGCTGGTGGCAGGATATCAGTACAAAAAAACCCTGGTGGGTCATAGGCATCTCAACAGTAATGATGATTGCTCTGGGATGGTATGCGTTTGGGTTATTTGACCACATAAACGACAGTGATAATTTCTCAGCCATGGGCACAGAGTCGCAACGTACTCGTCAACTTGTTGAAGAAAAATTCGGTAGTTCGCCAACCAACGAGATTATACTTTTTGAACGCCAAGATAGTTCTCTCGGCGAAGCTGATAGCCTTGCTTACCAAGCCGAGGTTAGTAAGCTACTCCAGCCACTGTCAAGCAAAGTCGACTCTATAAACACTTATACAACCCAGCCTAGCCCGTCGTATATTTCTCGTGACAAAACGGCTACCTACGCCACAATAGTTGGCAAAGGAACAGGCGAAGAGATCTACGCCGCGCTACAAGACTTCGCGAATAAAGCTGACCAATCCAAGCTAAAAATATCTATCGGCGGTATAGCTACCACTTTGGAGCAAACCACTAGCCAAGTCGGTAACGATCTGGCGCGTACCGAACTGATAACCCTTCCGATTCTACTTATACTGTTGATATTTTTCTTTGGTAGTATTGTCGCTGCGCTGATACCGCTCGGCATGAGCCTAATCACAATCGTTGGTGCTTTTGCGATTGCTCGCTTCGTGACAGGATTTATAGCAATCGACAGTTACGCAATAAACGTCATAACAATTCTGGGAATCGGTTTGTCTATAGACTACGCGCTACTGTCGGTTAACCGTTTTCGAGAAGAAATTGCTAAAGGCAGTGTCGACAAAGCCACTCGTACTATCATAGACACTTCAGGCCGAACAATCTTCTTTAGTGGTATCACCGTCATAGCCTGCTTACTGGCTCTACTGGTATTTCCTCTAGAATTCCTGCACAGCGTCGCTATCGGTGTAACCAGTGCTGTTGCTATGGCGATACTTTTCACAGTCGTAGTTTTGCCCTCGATATTGCAGGTTATAGGTAAAAATATTAACGCTCTAAAAATACCTCTCCTACATCAAAACAGTGGCACTTCTCAGTTCTGGACGCGCGCCGCTAACCTAACTACCAAATACCCGGTTCGAACACTGATACTCGGACTATCAATACTGGCGGTCGCACTCATACCCCTCAGTCAGTTTCATATATCGACGTCTGTTGATTATCGCTGGGTAGTACGTGGCTCCAGCGCCCAGTATGTCAGTCGAGCACTTAGTGAAAATTTCGATATTTCCGCACCATCATTAACAGTTCTTAATACTTTTTCTGCCACCACGAATATCGACGAACAGATAACAAACAGTTGTGAGCTAACCCAAAGATTACTTGCTGTCGATGGTGTAAAAGCCATCATATCACCAACACTCGCTAGCCCCGAGCTCAGTTGCGATACTCAAAAACAACTTATCTTGTACGGCCAAGTTCCAGAGCCTCTAAAATCCATCTATGAACAAAATACTACCGCTGGCGCAACTCGCTATGGCATAATCTTAGATCACCAAAACGGCAGCCCCGAAGCTGTTCGTACACTCAAGGCTATCCGGGCGATTACGCCAAATACCGGTGAGCTATTGGTAGGCGGCAGTGAAGCAGACGCCTACGACACTTACCGCGCTTATTTAGACGCTATTCCGATAGCGGCGATAATCATCATTATCAGCATGTTCATACTGTTGGCAATTCAACTAAATTCTCTATTTATACCCCTGCAAGCGATTTTGATTAATCTTGTATCGCTAGCTATCTCGTTTGCTGCAATAGTAGGTGTATTCCAGTTTGGCTGGGTCGACAAGCTAACAGGGTGGGGAACGGTTGACGGTATAGTTATGACACCGTTAGTACTGATTGCTCCAATCGCTTTTGGACTTGCTATGGACTACTCTGTTTTCCTCTATAGCCGCATGCGTGAAGTTTATGACAAGAAGAACCAGCCACTTGAAGCCATCCGTCAGGGAATCATAAAAACCGGCCCAATCATAACTGCAGCCGCGATAATGGTTTTTACTGTCGTAATTGCTTTTGCAAGCTCGAGTGTGTTAATCATGCAGATAATCGGTATTGGGCTAGGTGTCACCGTATTAGTAGATGCATTTTTCGTCCGACTAATACTGGTACCATCGATCATGACCCTTGTAGGCAAAGCTAACTGGTACGCCCCCAGATGGCTATCAAAACTTCGTATTCGTCACGAATAACCAACACTAAGTCTGATTGCTGCCACAAAAATTCATAGCGACATCTAGATAGCAAAAAACAGAGAAGCCGTAATACTAAGCACCAATACGAGGAGCAAGATATTTATAAGACAATAAACCGGCGCCAAGTAGTGAGAGCATGCCTTGCAAAAATGGCGGGAAATCATACATATGGATCATAGGCAGAAAAATCCAAAGTAAAATATAGATAAATGCTGCCATACCGAGCACCATCATAGTGACCTTAAAAGGTTTGCTAGTAACTGCTTGGTGAAAATAGTCTGTAATAGTCATAACTTGAGTATACACGGCCAATTAAAAAAGCAAAAGAGCTTTTATGACTATGTGTCAACCATTTCACGCCAAAATTTCTTAAAAACAAGACTTACGAATCACATCTTCGCCACGTACAATAAATATAGCTGAGTGAGTACTCGGGAAGCCGTTTTTACCCACTAGCTTAATTACACACCGGCGAGAGATATATCTACTCGTTTCATAACAAATCTACCGCTGCTTAAAAAAGCAAACCCTAGCGATTCGTTCGACATCGAAACACAAGGGAATAGCACGTAGTTTCTCCACCAATATGTCGGCTTGTTTACTATTATCTGAATCTCAAAAAGGAGAAATGTTATGAACTCAACCTTATCTCACGTATTTGATCAATTAATTACCGTCACCGCTATAAAATTTGTCAACGGCTTCCTCATAGCTCCCGAACGGATTGAGCTAGACGGCGTTAGCCTCACCTGCGAAACCGGCCGATTCGCTGCCGACAACGCCACATATGTGTTTAAAAGCGAAGGTAAAGTATTTGAACTTATCCCGGGTCAACACAATTACGATTGGCGCCTAAAAGCCATCCGACAAGCTCCATAATAGACTGGTTAAGGCTCAGGAGATTATCGTTAAATTTACCCAAACAAAAGCACCAACAAAATCTACGCTATAGTATCCTTATTCTTCGGGCTGTAGTGATATAATTAGCATAAGCCCTATGAATAATCCTGACGTTGTCAATATGCTACCTTACCGGCGAAGCGCTGCTGTTATGTTGCTCGTCGGTATTTTTAGTGCCATCGTTTGGGCTATAAGCACCCCAGAATTACTTGCAGATCTGGTTATGCCTCTATCTATCTCGGGTTTGGGTTTAATCGCCATGAGTTCGATAGTCAACTTAACCATGCTCAAACTCAAACGTTTCAAGCATATTTCTAAGGTAACACTGGTTGCTTATAGTCTACTTTTTGCTGGAGTGTGTCTGCTATACGGCTCAACTGGACAGATACTACACCCTCTGGTTGTAATTTGGGTACTGCTGCTTTTTCTAGCAGCCAAATGGGAATGGTATGGAATAGCAATTGCGACTATCGGTGCCTTGGGCGTCGTGTCATGGCAAAACGTTGTCCTAGGTTTTTCAACTGAAACAATTATCACCAGTCTTGTACCTTCTTTGATCCCAATTATAGCCGCCATAATACAGTTTCATAGTCAAACCTCAGAAAGCAAAGAAGACACGCTCCACATCTTAGCCCAAGAATTATCTACAGTATCCAACAAATCAGACATAGTCATCAACGCCATAGGTGATGGCGTGGTAGCCGTAGACAACAAAGGCATCGTCCAGCTCGTCAATCCTGCTGCCGAAGATTTAACTGGCTGGACCAATTTCGATGCACTAGGGCTAGGCTATGATACCGTGCTAAAATTTGTCAACTCCAAAGACGAAATTGCCACTGCTGATTCCAATCCTATCAAATCCGTCCTAAATGGTGGCGCCCCGGTAAATCGACGAGATCTCAGACTCGTGACGAATTCTGGAAAAAGACTCGACGTATCATTACTGGTTTCACCGATAGGCAAATTTGGCAATGGTGCGATTATAGTTTTTAGCGACATCACTCACGAAATTGCCCAAAACCGCGAACAAGTAGAGTTTATTAGCACTGCCAGTCACGAAATGCGTACACCGGTGGCCGCTATCGAAGGTTATATATCACTAGCACTAAACCCGCAAACTGCATCCATAGACGAACGAGGCAGGGAATATCTCATAAAAGCCCATGAATCAGCCGGTCACTTAGGCCGACTATTCCAAGACCTACTGGAAGTCTCGAAAGCCGAAGATGGTCGTCTCAAGAACGAACCGCATGTCATAGACACAAGTATCTTCGTGCGTGAATCAGTTGCAATGTTTACTCCCAAAGCCGTTCAGAAAAATCTGTCGATCCAATTTATGCCAGATGTGCCCATGAATGAATCACTAGGTCCAGAACTAGCCCCGACAACTTACGTCCACGCTGACCCCGACCATCTACGTGAAGTCATGTCTAACTTACTAGAAAATGCTATCAAGTACACCAAATCAGGCGATATCGAAGTGAACTCTAAAGCCGTAGATGATACGGTAGTTATATCGGTCAAAGACAGTGGAATCGGCATAACACCCGAAGACATCCCGCACCTTTTCCAAAAATTCTACCGAATCGATAGCTCAGACACTAGAGAAATTGGTGGAACCGGTCTGGGACTTTATTTGTGTCGTCGTTTAGTTGAGTCTATGAACGGTCGTATATGGGTTGAAAGCGAACCTGGCAAAGGCAGTACATTTTTCGTTTCGTTAGCTCGGCTAGAAAGCTCACGTGTTGCAGAACTCACTCAGAAAACACCGTCTAACCTATAGCATTTTCCGAGCACAAGTCGTATAGTAGAAACTAATATGACGAAGATTTTACTTGTAGAAGACGACAAAAGCCTACGCGAGATTTATGGAGTTAGGCTCAAAGCAGAAGGTTATGACATAGTTTCAGCTGGTGACGGAGAAGAAGCGCTTGCTATAGCCATAAAAGAACGACCAGAGCTAGTAGTCAGCGATGTCATGATGCCCAAAGTTAGTGGTTTCGATATGTTAGATATTTTACGCTCAACTACCGAGACCAAAAACATCCGAGTTATAGTCATGACTGCTCTCAGTAGTGAAGAACAGCGTAAACGTGGCGAAATGCTTGGAGCCGACAAATACTTGGTAAAATCTCAAGTTGGCATAGAAGATGTTGTCCGAGCAGTACATGATGTCCTAGGTGACGGACCAGTTAATTCTACTAACCCAGAACCAGCTAATCCTTTTGCAATGCCTCTCACACCTGTTCCACCCGTGACACCCCTAATACCTTCAACTGCCGTTGAACAACCTGTAACTACAGCTACATCTACGTTAACTGCGCCAGCACCTTCAGTAAGCAACCCTACAGTTCCAGCCGAGCAAACTGTAGTACCGCCTTCTATCCAGCCAGAAACTCCTCAATCAGTACCAGCGCCAGCTCAACTACCGACGCCCGTCTTGAACAATACACCACCTGTATCACCATCAACTCTACCAATTAACCCTATGGTAGCACCTCAAAAACCAGCCATGACGCCCACACCGGACACGCTAGATAGTACGAACAATGCCCCAAACCCAGTCAGTCGACCTGGCAACCGAGTTATTCAGCCACTAAGCGACCCGAGTCAACCCACTTTCAACATAAACAGTTTACTAGACAAAGAATTCGTCAAAGAAACCGGTGCGTCGAACATAAGCCAACCAACCATCATGACGACCGCCGAAGAACAAGCGATCGTACAACAACAAATCGATAACCATTCCAACCAACTCTTAAGCCAAGCCGAAAACGCCCAGATAGACACGCTAAATAACCTACCTAACGCTCCAATAACTGATCAACCTACATCAACCTCATCCGAGAATAGTTCAGTGGAAATCGATGCAGGTGCACCCCCTGCAAACGTACCGTCAGTCCCTCTTCAGACCCGCGAAGCCGAACGAGTGATCATGCCCAGTGATAAATCAGACGAACCAGACAACGCCTTGACTGGCACCACACTACCACCTACCTCAATAATGTAATCAAATAATGCATTTTATCCGAATCTTCAAGCTGTAAGTTATACTTAGCTATATGTCAGAATCGGTTCGTATAAACAAATTTCTTGCTCACTCTATAGGCTTATCTCGTCGAGAGGCGGATTCAGCTATTTCATCTGGTAGAGTGACCATCAACGGTCGAAAAGCCGTCCTAGGGGCTACTGTGAGCTCAGGGGACCATATAGCTCTAGACGGACGAACCGTATCGTTAAAATCTTCTTATACATACATTTTACTCAATAAACCAGTTGGCTACCTTAGTTCACGCCGCTCACAGGGCGGAGTACCAACTATCTACGACCTAATATTACCTAAATATAACGCGCTCAAACCGGTTGGTCGTCTCGACAAAAACAGCTCCGGCCTGCTTTTACTTACGGATGATGGCAATTTTGCCCACCGTATGACTCACCCAAGCTTTCACAAAGTAAAAATCTATGAAGTTATGCTAGACAAACCACTTCAACCACTTCACCAACAGATGATAAGTGACTATGGTGTACGACTAGACGATGGTGTAAGTAAGTTTTTGGTCGAAAATACTAACCCCGAAGACCAAGATCGAAAAGAAATTGTCTACCAAGTAACGATGTCCGAAGGACGAAACCGCCAAATCCGCCGCACATTTGCAGCTCTCGGCTACACTGTTACGTCACTTCACCGCACCACATTCGGTCCCTACAACCTAGCCGGGCTTAATCCCGGAAAATTCACGATAACTTCTGTCAAATAAACAACTCGATAGAATACATAACTTCAAAACTACCACCTAATCAACCGAGATGATTAGTGATTAAACGGTGTTAGGCAATATCATAATTTTATGCGGTTGTAAATAGCGGTGTACTCTGTTATACTAACCCCAATATGGCAAAAATTCCTTATGTAGCAATCGTCGGCCAAACCAACGTGGGCAAAAGCTCACTTTTTAATCGTCTCTATGGCTCACAGGAGGCAATTGTTGCCCGTGAAGCCGGAACTACGAGAGACAACGTTATCCGTAAAATAACATTGCCTCTGATCGAGGAATCGAGAAATCGAAGGATAGGGAATAGTCAGAACCGGCTATCTTCTCAAGCCAAATATCTATCGAGGTTGGGAAAGGATGAAGCAGTTTCACCAGACAGTCTTGATTATATTGAACGAGAAAACAGTACGAATGCGACTTTTTGGCTAGTAGATACTGCAGGCTTAAAACCCGCCGAAGACGAATTCGAAGCCAATATCCAAGACCAGATAGCCGAAGCGACCGAACTAGCTGATATTATCCTGGTGGTAGTCGACGGTACGCTCTATCCAAGCGAAGAGGACCGACGTATCACAAAAACTGCTCTCAAAAGCAAAAAACCAGTTTTTCTTGTCGTGAACAAAACCGATCTGAAGGGTAGTCTTTCGATCGACGAGTTCAGACGACTCGGTATAAAAGACATCCTCTTCACCAGCGCCGAGCATAATCGTGGAATCACAAAACTTACCCACCGTATCTTAGAAAACTTACCCACGATTGCCGACAACAGCACAGTATCCGATTCGCTCAAAATCGCTCTTATCGGCCGTCCAAACGTCGGCAAAAGCCATCTTTTTAATACTCTAGCCGGCAAGCAACAAGCCCTAGTAGCCAACATCGCCGGCACCACTCGTGACGTCAACCGCGTGTCAATCAAATACAAAAACCAAGATATCGAACTACTTGACACCGCCGGTATTCGTCGCAACGGTAAACAAGAGCCGGGAATCGAGAAATTCAGCGTCCTGCGTACTCTGTCGGCTATCGACGAGTCCGACGTCTGTTTATTACTTATGGATGTCAACGAACTCAACACCCAAATTGATCAAAAACTTGCCGGCTTAATCAAGGAAGCTGGTAAGGGACTGATTTTAGTCGTCAGTAAATGGGATATAGCCGAAGATCGCGATGCCTATACTCGCGACGATCTAGCGCCACGTATTTCTCACGAATTCGCCTTTGTGCCTTGGGCGCCACTTATCTTTACTAGCGCCGTAACTGGTCAAAACGTCACCAAGCTTTTCGAACTCGCTAGAGAGATACGTCAGCGCCGTGAACAGCAATTCAAAACCACCGAACTCAACAAAATACTTCAAGAATGCGTTGCCAAACATCCACCAGCCGGGCTCAAAAACACTTTTCCAAAGCTTCGCTACATAGTCCAGACCGACACTTCACCACCATGGTTTGTTATCTTTGGCGGTAATCTAAAACTCCTTCACTGGAGCTACAAACGCTACCTCGAAACCCAGTTTCGTAACCACCTAGATCTCATCGGCACACCAATCATGTTTAGTTTCCGCCAAGAAGACAAAAGTTCTCGAAACAAAAACAAAGACATTAAGAAAAATTAGATATAAACGCCCAAGTGGTCACTTATACAAGCAATACAAATTGTTTGTTTGTCGGAATAATAACTACTAGCTAGCTAGTGCAGCAACTCTATCGACCATATATTCACGAGTATCATCGATGGACTTTTCTAGCACGACCGCCAACTCGCTATATAGGGCTTTTTCGGCCTTACGAAAATATTCTTTGTCACGTTCAGAACGTTTTTGACCTTTTTCGATTTTTTTCTCACCCCGCATATAAGCTGTTTTTATAATTCTTACGAGATCTTCGTGTTTTTCACTGTGGTATAGCTCTTTGTAGATACTCTCAAGCGTACGGTCGTCAGTATCGATACATTCAATAGTTGGAATCAGACTGATTAGTTTTTCGATTTCGGGCTTTGATAACAGGTGCCGGCAAGAATTGTCTACTCCATCCATAGGAGCGTGGATCATTAGCGATTCATCATAAAACGGTGCCAGCTTGTAGTAGTCGTGATCGTCCCGATAGTTTTTTACGATTGCTTTAACCGTGCAAACGTCGCGACGGTACATTATAACTTGACCTACTTTTAGCATATTTACCTCTTTTCATAAAAGAAAGAGCTTATTCCCGAACCAGATTTATTGTTTTTGGAATTGCTCCATTGTTTAACTACTTCATTATATCACATTTTCAAGAGAAGCGCTGTTATAATGATTCGTATGAAGCTGGTAGTTGGCCTAGGCAACCCTGAATTTCGTTACGACGGCACGCGTCACAACGTGGGTTTTGCTATGCTTGATATCTATGCGAAGCGCGAGAAAGCGAAATGGCAAGACAAGCCAAAATTCAAAGCTCTTATAGCCGACTTGATGGCAGATGAAAAAGTAATCCTAGCCAAACCAACTACCTACTACAATTTATCGGGCGAAACAGTCCGTGCTATAGCCGATTTTTATAAAATTCCTGTCGAAAACATCCTCGTCGTACATGACGATTACGCACTTCCGTTTGGCACACTACGCACTCGTGAACAGGGCAGCGACGGTGGCAATAACGGCATAAAATCAATCAATACCCACATGGGGCCAGGGACAAATCGCGTCCGTATCGGTACTGGTACCGATCTTCGTGACCAAATGTCTGACAGCGATTATGTACTTAGCAAGTTTTCTGAGGCTGAACTCAGAGATTTAATAGCCATGCAACACAAAATTGCCGAGATTATCGACGATTTTATAAACAACAAATTTTTCGCAACTACTCACAAATAACTCAACAACTAATAATCCTGTGTTAATTTAGGCTTTTACAAGTCCAGACTAGTGAGACATTATCAGAGCAATACTACCAATTATTGCAACGCCCAGGAATAGCATCAGCGACTGCACGCGCCCTTCAGCCCGTGGACGCTCGTGAATATCAGGTATTATGTCGGACGCTGCGACATATATAAACATACCGGCAGCAATTGCCATTAGCGGGGAAGTGTCGAGACCAGATGTACTACCTAGCAAAAACACGGTCATCGCCGTTACGACAGTTGCTAGTGCACTGGCGATGTTTACCCAAATCACGCGCTTAGTTTTCACCCCTTTAGCTAGCAAAATACCGAAATCTCCGACTTCTTGCGGGATCTCATGGGCAGCTACAGCAATTGCCATCGACACACCGGCCGTAGAACTGACCAAAAAAGCCGCCCCTAGCGCTACACCGTCTATTGCGTTATGCAAAGTATCACCAATAACTACTAGGTATGTATGGGTTTTATCGCGCACACCAGCCACGCTGTCGTGGTGATGATGGTGAAACCAACTCAGTAACCTCTCGAGTAAGAAAAATCCCAAAAAACCACTTAGTGTAAAAAGCGACATTGTCACTGGTTCCAAACCTTCGTGCAAAGCTTCTGGTATAACTACCAAAAAAGCCGAAGCTAGCATAGCGCCCGCGCCAAAAGGCAAGGCATAGTGCACGAATTTTTCACGTTTAGTTGTAGATTTAAGTAGTATTACTCCACCTATCAGTGAAAACACGCTACCGATTAGAGTCCAAAATAGTACGTTTAGTATTTCCATAGACTCTAGATTACTCCTAGATGGCCAATTGTTGCAAATATGTTGCAGGTAGACGTATAATTGCAATATGGAACAGTTCGAAACCTACCTCCGAGAGCGTGGCGTTCGCCAAACCGAGCCACGACGTGAGATATTTAAGATATTAAACGAGTACGATCAACCGTTAACTATCAAAGAAATCTTACGCTACAGCCAGATATCTGAGCGCACCAGTGTTTACCGGGCACTGAGTCTTTTTGTCGAACTCGAAATTGCAGAAGTTCTACAAATCAAAGGCAAACAGCGCTACGAACTAGCCGAGCCATTCAAATCACACCATCACCACCTAGTCTGTATCAGATGTGGCGCACTAGTGCCAATCAACCAGCCGAAGCTCGAGCGCCTAGTCCAACACATCGCTAGCGACCAACACTACCAACTAACTTCACACCATGTCGAGTTACAGGGTATCTGCAACACTTGCCAAAAGAATTCAGAAAAAATTTCGTAGTCACCTCTATATATTGTTATAAACGCCAAATTCAAAACCCAACCAACCCGACAAGCTATCATGAGAAATAATAAATAATCGTCGAATTTACTTCGCGATTATTTTTATAACTAGAGGAAAAAGCCCAGCCCGAACGACGGATTTATTCCGCGCCCGGCGCGATGAGAAAAAACGCAGTTTTGTCTCATGCACTACTAAAAAAGCGACTCAGCAAGGGTGGGCATCGCTGAGCCGCTATTTCACCCTTCAACCCACCCCACATGGAAGCGCTACAAGGTCACTGATGACACAAGTACGCCTGCTTTTACACTACTGCATAGTCCACGTTTGAACGGGCTCCCAGAAAAGTATTTCGTGATCTGGGGGTTAAAGGGGTTAGAAGTGGGCCAAAACATAATTGCCTAAAAGTGGAGGGTAGAAAACTTGTAGGCGTTTTGGCTCACCGTCTAACAAACCATTTACTGGTCTGCTAAAATGGGGGTATAAGGTACATTTGATCGAAATATATCAATCAATACGTATCTCATCATAGCACTTATTTGATTTATTGTCAATACATTTTATCACTTTTTCTATGAAAATCAATAGCATAAGCATTTCCGACCCCTGTTTCCCCGAGGCACTCAGAAACATTCCGACCCCTCCGAAACAATTATTTTACATAGGCAAATTAGCCGAAACTAAGCGAAATGTCGCTATAGTCGGTAGTCGTCATCTGACAAACTACGGCCGCGAAATCACCCGAGAGCTCGCCGAACGGCTTGCCAGCCGAGGGGTTGGTATAATTAGTGGTTTAGCGCTTGGCGTCGACGGTATCGCCCAGGAAAGTGCCATACGAGCCGGTGGCTACACCATAGCGGTACTCGCTAGCGGCCTAGATAGCATTTCACCACGTTCTCATCGCCAACTGGCTATAAATATCCTCGAAAAAGGCGGAGCGATAGTTAGCGAATACGAGCCAGGTACGCCACCACTTCAGTTTCGATTCCTGCAACGTAACCGCCTAGTTAGTGGTTTAGCCGACGCTGTGATAATCACTGAAGCCGGTGCTCGTAGTGGTACCATGAACACTGTCATGCACGCTCTCCAACAGGGTAAAGACGTTTATGCCATACCCGGCAATATCACCAGCCCCATGAGCGCTGGTTGTAACAAACTTATCGAACAGGGTGCTACGCCCATAATCAATATCGAAGCTTTTATCGATCAATTTGCCCCGCAAAGTTCCACACCACGCCAACACCTTTTGCTCGCCCAAACTCCAGAAGAGCAGGCGATAGTCGATCTAATCGAGTCAGGTGTTCGTGATGGCGACGTGTTGCAGAAGCGCTCCAAACTCGACGCCACTACCTATTCAACCACAATGACTATGCTCGAACTCCGTAGCGTCGTGCGACCGTTGGGCGGGAATATGTGGTCGTTGTGACGAGGTAAGAGAGGGCAGAGTAGATTATAGATTATGGATTATAGGAGAAGAACAATACAAAAGATAAAGCAAAGTAGAAAATAGTTGGATTTTCGCCCGATAAATAGAATTATTATGTGATTTATTGACAAATTTGTTTTATTAGTGTATTATGTGTAATACCTTCAATGTATGAAGGTTGGCGAAAGCCAGTCAACGGAAAGGAAGTGATGAACCTACCACTTTTTGTGGTGATTCTGGTATAACGCATGCTGGAAGCCTGGTTTCCGGCTGCAATGCTCACACAGGAAGGTCTTGTGGAGCGCCAGGGGAAAGGCCGTGGAGACATGGCTACTGGGTTCACTCGCAGGTTCACGCCTGCAACATCACCGCTCGACGAGTGGATGGTGCTCGTAGGTGAGGAGTGTGCAGAACACCTCCTTATGATGCGTGTCCCGTGCGAGAACGCAGCGAGGCGGCTCCTCAAAATCGACAAGGATGTTCCCATCCTCATCGGCAGGCCGTAAACTGCGTTTCACCCGTATTAGTGCCGGTAAATGCGCTACATAATATTCCGGGGTAGCTCCGGGAGGCTCTTGCAAGCCGTCACCGCTCATAGCCCCCTCTTCGGAGGGGGCTTCAATTTTAGCTAAAAATCGACCGAAACATAACAACACTTCGGTTTTACAAACAAACTTATATTCAAACTATAATTCGCCGAGATAACTCTAAAATATAGCAACAACGGAATAAATATCTGTAAGTCAAACTTAAAATCTATTAAATGCTTGACAATATGCTGTTTTAGTGATACAATTAAATATGCTTTTGAGTTTTGAGGGAAACTCTAGGAGCATGGGCAGATTTGCCTAAAACGCCCCGCGACGCCTCGCGGACTTGCGCCAAGGAGATTCCATGGCCAACAACACCGTCAAGAAGCTGCTCGGTATCGCGCTGGCCATCGTGGCACTCGCGGGTTGCTCGTCGACCCAGAAGAGCTGGGAGGCGGTCGCCGCCAAGGCCGGCTTCGACGAGGTCACCGTCATGTCCGGCAACGACGAGATCGGCTACTGGCTCTACGGCACCGCCGGCACCTGCCAGATCCGCCTGTTCGCGCACCCGGGCGAGAATCGGTTGTACGCAACCGTTCCGGGGTCGCAGGACCTCGGGTCCTCAGACTTCGTCGGCGACCCGTCGGTCGCTCTCCTTCGGACGGACCCCCGCTTCGAAACCTGCTTCGTTGCCGAGGACGATGAAGGAGTCCAGGCTCCCTGAGCCCGACCTGCCGCACGTCAAAACCCGAATAGACGTAAAAATCGGGAAATAATATGTCACATTAGCTTATAGCTGAATGTGAGTAGGTTTGCGCCAGCAAATCTAGCCCGGGGAAGCTCCGGCAGGCTTAGCAAGCCGTCACTGCTACACGTGGTTCCTACCACAAACGACCGCCCTCCCTCGGGGCGGTCTTAAATATGTAACAAAATACACTCACTCTATTATAGAGTCTAGTATCCAGTGTCTAGAATCTAGGGTCTATTTCTGCCTTTTTCCTATAATCCATAATCTAAAATCTACTTTTACTTTGTCTTTTCCCTAAAATCCATTCTGCTGTACAGCAGACCATAATCTAAAATCTACTCTGTCCTCTCCTTTTCCCGAATCCATTTGCTTTTTAAATACCCATGCTATATATTGAGGCGTTGTTCGGCAAAAATAAGCCAAAGAGATATATTTGTAAACATATTATGAGCAA
>RZYF01000154.1 GCA_010014665.1 Candidatus Saccharimonadota bacterium
TATTAGAAATCAAAATGATTTCAAACCCTATACACTTTCATCTTATCACATTGATGAACTCAAAACACTCGTAAGACAGAGAAAATCTCTGAAAACCCAAATCAATAAAGAAATGAATCTTCTTCACGCTTATGTGATTCAGGCTTTTCCTGAATACTATAAGATCTTCAAGAAAATCAATTCTAAAGCCTCCATGGAGGTGTTAAGTCGTTATGCTTCTTTATCAGAATTTAAACGCGTTAGATTGGAAACACTCAAGGAATTGATCAGGAAATCATCGAAAGGACATCACGGGATCAGAGAAGCTCAAATGCTTAAAGATCTTAACTCATCCTCGATTGGTATTGATAGCTCAGCGCTTTCTTTTTCCATTAAACAGACCATTAAACGTATTTTAATGATCAAGGAACAGATTTGTGATATCGAACATGAAATCAAACATCATGTCGATGAATCTCATACGACACTTTTATCTGTTCCAGGTATTGGTTATACAACTGGAGCGATTATTCTCGCTGAAATTGGTGATATTCATCGTTTCAAAACCAATGATCAACTTCTAGCTTATGCTGGCCTAGATCCTTCTGTTTATCAGTCAGGTAATTTTGAAGGTAGTTATAAGATTTCAAAACGCGGATCTTCTATTTTAAGGTTCGCCATTTATCATGTCGCGCAAGCTGCAGTTAAGTTTGATCCTGTTTTTAAGGCTTACTATCTCAAAAAGAAAGCTGAAGGGAAACGTCATCGTGTGATTATTGGTCATGTCACCAAAAAAATCCTTAGGGTGATTCGTTCCATTTTAAAGAACAATTCAACTTATTCAATAAATACTCATTAACATATTTAAATTTCAAAGATCTAGATGTTGTCATAAGGCATTCTTTTTAGTATGCCTTCATATCATAACCACTATTTGTTTATTTTATCTTGACTTATATTAAATAGTTGGCTTTCTTAAATAAAAAAGTCCTTAGAAAAATCTAAGGACGAAATATCGCGGTACCACCTTAGTTCTAGGTTTTCCTAGCACTCAAATCACGGATAACGG
>RZYF01000049.1 GCA_010014665.1 Candidatus Saccharimonadota bacterium
GTTGGTAGAATAGGCCATGGTAGGCTCCTTTCTGTTATGTTTGCACTTTACAGTTTAGGACGCCTACCTTTTTGGTTGCAAAGGTGTTGAGTTACTACGCTCTGTTATACTTATTCGGGCGATTATTTTATAATCTATAATCCATAATCTAACTTTTATTTAAAAATATGATTGCTGATATAACTATTACTGAAAAATCGTTTGGGCCGAAAAGTTTGTATAAAAACTTGTCGTTTTCTGTTGGTGATAGCGAAAAAATTGGTGTTATTGGACGTAACGGCGTGGGTAAATCGACGCTTTTTGGTATTCTCAGTGGCGAGGACACAGACTTCACGGGAGATGTTATATTTCGGCGGGGAGTTTCGCTGGTTAGTTCACGCCAGGAACATCATGGTCATGAACAAAAAACCGTGCTTGAATACATACTCGGGGACTTACCAGAATACGCTCACCTATCCCATATTATAGAAACTTATCCTGAAACTATGGGTGATAATGTTCGCAAAATTTCAGAATATACTGATGCACTGGAACGATTCGGTGGTCTCGGATATTATGATAATGAAGGAATAATCACTGAGGATCTAAAGCGTTTGCAGATCGGTGAGGCTAAGGCACATGGCTTACTTGGCGAACTCAGTGGTGGCCAAAAGCGACTAGTTGAGGTTGTGAAAATCATGCATAGTAATGCTCATCTTGCGCTTATCGATGAGCCGACAAACCATATGGATTATTTAGCGAAAACAAAGTTTATCGATTGGATGAAAAATTCAAACATGGCAATGCTCATCATTACTCACGATCGTGATGTATTGCATGAGGTTGATCGGATTATTGAAATAAAAGACGGCGAGGCTGTGGTTTTCAACGGTAATTATGATTATTATTTGAAGACGAACGCTACCAGTACAACCGGTGCTATGCATGAGTTTGAAGTTATGCAACGTCGTATCGCCAATCTCAAAGACAAAGTAATTCAATTTCGCCGGCTCAAGGAAAAAGCCCGTGATCCTGACACAATTAAACAATTCAAGCGACGCGAACAACAAGCAACTTCCGAATTATCTGAGCTTCAGATGATCGAAAAGCCAACATTTTGGATTGATCAAAACTCAGTGACTGACCTTGGCCTAAAAAGCGCTGAACAATATGATAAATTTAAAGCTAAAAATATCAAGATTCATGGTGCAAAGGTGGTTGAAGGTCATTCACGCTTACTTGTAGAAGTACAGGACCTAAGCCTTGGCTATACTACTCCATTGTTTGAGAAAATATCATTTCAACTTCGCGAAGGTGAACGGATTGAATTGCATGGTAGAAACGGCGCGGGTAAAACTACGCTTATCAAAAAACTATTGGAATATAGCGACTGGGATGCGGCAAAACATTTACCTATAGCTAATAGCCATATTTCAACAGTGTTGAATCAGGGTGTTTCGAAAGTTATCTGCTACGCTGGTACGATTGAAGTTGACAGTAAAACAGTTGTTGGTGTATATGAACAAGAGGTTTCGCATGAGTTATTTGAGCTTTCCTTGCAGGACGCAATCGAACGCGTATATTTGAACAAGAACTTACCTATAACTGATACTAAAATTCGACAATTACTGGCGGACTATTTATTCACTGCCGGAGACGGTAGTATACCGGTCAAAAGTTTGAGTGGAGGACAGAAATCTCGGCTGCAATTAATTGCGATGCTCGCGAACAATCCTTCTCTGCTTGTGCTTGATGAACCGACTAATCATCTCGACTTGCCGAGTATCGAAGAGCTCGAAAACGCGCTCCATGACTATAGGGGTGCTATACTTTACGTTTCACACGACAGTTATTTTCAAAAGGCTTTAGGTGGAGTTATTGTCCAGATCGGGAAAACATAAATCACCTAGTATTTTTGACTTACCTTTTACTAACTGGTTTTTAACAATGTATGGGATCCAAGTGGACGTAGTTGAATATTTATTACACAGAGTATTTGTCAGATTTTGGCACTCTTGACATGTGAGTGCCAGCTTTTGTATAATTGAAGTGTGGGAAACCACAGTATAATAATCAAAAGGAGGAGTATATGAGTAAACTCGTTCGATTCGATCCATTCGCAGAGATCGACGCTTTGCAAAAACATCTCTTTGGCGACGATTTAATGACACCGTCGCGGGGCGTGATGATTCCAACAACTGACGTCTATACTAATGACAAAAATGAGTTAGTTGTTGAAGCTCATCTTCCGAATTTTGCTGAAAAAGACATCAATATTGAAATTGAAAACGGTGCGCTTGTTATTCAAGCAGCGCATCATGAAGAAGAAAAAGATAAGTCTAAGAAGTATGTAGTACGCGAAAGCAGTAGTAGTTTTTACAGGCGCATTGCCTTACCTGATCGGGCTAACTCTGATAAGATTGAAGCCCATTTAGATGGTGGTGTTCTAAATATAACTATACCGCTATCACCACTCCCTGAGCCAAAGAAAATTACAGTTAAAGCAAAAAGTAAATAGATATTGGACTCTGCGACAAACACACTCCGTTTACGGAGTGTGTTTGTTTAATTATTATGAAATAATCTGAATACGTCGATTGTATCACTCATAGCAATACATAAAAGGAGATATACTATGAATTCTAAGTCGCTTATGAAAAACTTACCATACATACTTATAGCAGTGTTAGCAGTTGCAGTAGTCGCATCGCTTGGCTGGGCTTATGCAGAAAATAAACGCGCTAATGAGCTTAGTGTTAAAAATGTAACCTCTATTAGTCAGGTAGACACAAAAGAGCAGCTCGAAGATCATGGAATCGTACCACTTGACTCGTCACAGGCCAGTAATAATCAGACAACTGCTGAAGAATTAGCCTATATAATCGAAGAAGAAAAATTAGCGTATGACGTATATCAAGCTATGTATGACAGATGGGGTTCGCGAATATTCAATAACATTAAAAATAGTGAAACAACGCACCAGAACATGGTTCTTGCCGTTATGGAAAGTCGTGGTTTGGCCGATCCGCGCAAAGACGAGTTAGGTAAGTTCACTAATCAAGATTTACAAAAACTTTATGACACACTCGTGGCCCAAGGCAACCAAAGTCAGGTTGAAGCCTATAAGGTTGGTGTAATTATTGAAGAAACTGATATCGCTGACCTCAAAAAGATATTATCGAATCTTGATACTAAGGACGGTGATGTTAAAGCAGTACTTGAAAACCTATTGAGCGGTTCAGAAAACCATTTACGCGCATTTAATCGCCAAGTTAGTCGATAATCTGCGATAATATAACTATGGCGAGCAACAGACTTGAAGTTACTGATGAATCGATTGTCGCGAGTATTGTAGCTGGCGATATCGATGCTTATGCTGACATCCTGGCTCGTTACGAAGCCAAATTACATCGTTATGTAGTATATCTGATCCACAACCAAACAATGGCCGATGATATTGTGCAAGATACTTTTATAAAAGCTTATCAAAATCTTCAAGGATTCAATTCTAAGTACAAATTTTCATCGTGGATTTACCGTATCGCGCATAACGAAGCTATGAATGCTATCAAAAAAGTACGTCATATGGCTGACGATGATATTGACGAGCTACCGGACACTAGCTATGATCAACGGATCGAAGAAGTAGTTGATAGTGACATACTCAAAGCTCACGTGCAAGGTTGTCTGGGTAAACTTGAGCCAAAATATCGTGAGGTTATCCAGCTAGTATATTTTGAACATATGAAATACGAAGAAGTTAGCGATATTTTGCATGTGCCAACTTCGACAGTTGGAGTATGGTTGTCGCGGGCAAAAACACGGCTCAAAGAATTATGTAAGCAGAGAGGAGTCAAACGATGAAAAAACAAAACTCAACAACTATCAGCTCATCTGTTATGGACCAGATAAAAAGCGGTAAAGTCCACATGCATCCACGGTCATACTACACTCTGCTTGGTCTTGTCTCGGTAGGTACGATTATATTAGCAGGTATTTCTGTTGCCTATCTATCGAGTATAGTTTTCTTTTGGCTTCGGGTTATGACAGCTGGCACGATGGCTTACGGTGCACGTGCTAACTTGAGTGAGTCAATCGCATCGTTTCCGTGGTGGGCACTTGTTTTCGTAGTAATTTTACTAGCCGTCGCGGTTGTTCTCGTACGTAAACAAGGTAAGATGTATAAACATAAAACCAGTTTGATAGTGCTAAGTATTGTTGCCGGGGCGCTGTTATTTGGATTTGGGTTATCCCTCTTTAACGTTGGTGATTCTCACACGCCGAATCCGTTAAATAAGCCAGATCAAAGCCAAGGACCAGGCTGGCAACGAAATCGCTGAAATAATATTGCTCCCTAGGCTGTATTACATATGCAAACATAAGTAAATAAAGGAGAATTGCATTATGAAAAAAATATTAACACTTGGAATTGCGTCACTAGCTATCGTTGGAGTCGTTGGCGCTGGTAGCTTGAGTGCTTCAGCACTAAACGGTCAAGCTAATCGTACTGGTACTCAGGCTGGTAACGGTCAAGGTACTAGTCAAGGTAACGGTCAAGGCAACGGTTACCAAACCTCACTTGAATCACGTGCCAAGGTTTTCGGCATGAGTGTCGAAGAACTTCAGAAAGCGCTTGAAACTAAGACTATGTCTCAAATCGCTGTTGAGCGTGGAATGAACGAAGAAACTTTCCGAGCTAAGATGACTGAACAGGCTAAAGCTCGTTGGGAATCACGTGGTCTAACTAGTGAAGAGATTGCTAAACGAACAGCTGATCGCGAAGAGCGTCAGGCTACTAACTCAGCTGATTGCGAATCGTTCGGTAGTGGCGAAGGTAACCGCCAGGGTGGTTACGGTCAAAATCGTTAAATAGAGCCAAGCTCAATAAAATCCTCTCAGTTTTGAGAGGATTTTATTTATTTTGAGTTCAGAAAAAACTATATAGCTTGAATTACGGAACAAACCCCATGATTTGGGGACTTGTCTTTCGTAATACGGATAAATACGATTGACAAAATACCACCAAAGTGCTAATATATGTAATATATTCGTGCACCGCGTACGAATCAAGTATCGAAGGAGTTGACAACATGACCGTTGTCCTGCCTGAGTATGGGCACAAGAGGCGGCCGTCGCT
>RZYF01000155.1 GCA_010014665.1 Candidatus Saccharimonadota bacterium
TCCGCAAACTAGAAGCGCAATTAACACGACAATTGTAATTTTCTGCCAGCGTTTAAGTGGTTTTTTGACTGTTTTTTTGGTAGGTTTTTTAGATTTATCAATAGTTTTATGAGCTTCTAATGCTTCCATTTCGTCTGACATATCAACTGCACGTTTATGACCTCTACGATTTACAAAAATATTTTTATTTTTTACGTTCATGAACGAATACCTAATCTCGACGACATTAATTCATATGATTGTGGCCAAGGATTTGGGGTGCATCCTTGCATATCGATTGACTGTTGTTGCATTACAGGGGCCGCCTGTCCTACTCCTTCACAATAACGATGACCGTGTCCAAGCCAGTGACCCGTCTCGTGATTTATAACCATTTTACGATAATCACTCAGATTGCCACCAGCGACATTCCACGGTTCAGAGCCGTTTAGCCAACGAGTCTGATTAAGTATGACGTTATTGCCTACCGAACAACTATATGTACTATCGCAACCGCTAGGAGAAAAGCTCGGAACTTCTATATCTTGAGCCAACCATAACACAAAATCACCTCCAGCTTCAACTTCAACAAAGTTAACGCCTAGGCGTGACCAGCCACTAGGACTATTTAGGGTTGTGCTGGCTGTTTGTTTAAACTCGGCTAAGTCTGCGTTTATAATTCCGATCGTTGCCACTCTGTACGTTACGGTACGTGTGACAGGAGTATTTGCAGGTATTGATATCCATTCGGGAGTTGCTATTTTAGGGATATTCACATTACCGAGCACATTTGACTGATCTTCAAGCCGTTTCTGAAAACAAAATGCCTGTTTGTCTCTATTGCATATCGCTATAGTTTGCTCTTCGGCTGAAACGCTTTGTACAAAATATATTGCACCCAAAAATACTATGATTCCTACGATTACGCCCCAATGTTTCATAACGCTAATTGTAGCTTATGTTACGTTATACTTAAAGTATGCGTATAACAAAGACATCTAAAACCAGCCCAAGCACAAGTTGGTTTGGTTT
>RZYF01000156.1 GCA_010014665.1 Candidatus Saccharimonadota bacterium
TTAGCAGAGTGTATATTTCGAGGAACCGGATGCGTTAATTGCGCTCGTCCGGGTCTGTGGGGGAGCCTGTTGGGTAACCGGAGGCTCTACCCGGAAACTACGCGAAAGTTTATCTCTTCTGCGCCCCATTTGAATATGGGGGAAATGCCATGTTTTTTCCCAACGCTTCAACGCCATTCTCTTTGCGAAAATCTTGCCTGCCCGATATATTATTGGCTTCGACCTCGAAAACCGGACGACTGGCAAGCCCTGCTTTATATCCTTTATCAGCCAGCAAAATGGCCAACTGCCTCACTTCACATACCTGAACAAATATCTTACGGGCATCCATGACGGTTCTCCTCTAAATAAACAATACCTACACGGTCGGTATCTGAGTTTCGCAACTTTTTCATCTCAATAAGGTGCTCACGCGCGACATATCTCCCACTCGCGTCTATTAGCGTCATTGCCACTTCGTTGCTGGCGGGGATACACCAGCCCTTCTTTGCTATGCTTCGATTCGCGGGCAAACATCTCTCTCCCGCTAATCATACCAATCACTCGAATAAATATCCCCCAATTAGTGTCTATTCGTATTTCGCGGGCAAACATCCTTCTCCCACTAATCACACCAATCACTCGAATAAATATCCCCCACAATTCGTGTCTATTAGCGTGATTGCCACTGCGTTGCTGGCGGAAATACACCAGCCCTTTGCCGTTTCACTTCGATTCGTGAACCGCTATCGTTTCAAAACTTAACCAAGTTCAATTCCCATCAAAGGGATTCACAATCGTCAATCCGCTAATAGAATCAAAATCTGTGACATTCCTGGTAACAAGTACAGCCTTGTTGATCACCGCTGTAGCTGCTACAATGGCATCAGGCACTTTAATTGAGATTGTCCGCCTAAATTCTATAGCCTGATCTATAACTAAGGTGAGCGTTGCCCACAACCCAATTTTGAATTGAGATGCGTTACCAACCCTGTATAATGAGTATTCATCAAAAGCTCAACAAGGAAGGTA
>RZYF01000157.1 GCA_010014665.1 Candidatus Saccharimonadota bacterium
ATCCCCTTGAACTCGTCTGTAACGTTGCGATTGTCTTGCATATATTAAAATAGTCGTTTAACTCAAAAACTAAACTTTTATCTCTGCAGGGTTCTTACCGATATATACAACTTCTTGAATCTGGCCTCGTCTGCCAGTCGTAAATGCCGTGAGCGAACCTGGCGGTATGTTAAGCGCACCTTTTTGGCTATTTATTTCTACTGTATCAAGATTATATTCGTCTTGTAGAAATATCTCAATTGCTCGTTTTGACATAGTCGCTACAGCAGTTGTGTTAACACCTAGCGCGTACTTCCAATGTTCAAGACCCTGCCACACTTCGTCAATGTCTCTAATTTTTGCTAAGCCATTTGAATCTCTCATAACATTACCTAGATCATCTTTCATAGTATGATCAAAAGCAGATGTCTGTACGATCGGCATAGACCAGCCATTCAAACCTGCCAACATTTGAGCTGTCGTTTTTGACCTTATGGAACTAGCTGTATAAAACACATCAGGTCTTTGATCAATAAAGGTTCTCTTAAGTGCTCCCGCAGCTAACCTTATCTGGTCTTCACCAGCATTTGATATCGGAGCCAGGTCTATATAACTCGAAACTTGTACTACCTCGGGATGCCTAACAATATAAATTTCTGCCATATGATTATCCAAGTGTATATGTATTAACAACCAGTCCGCAAGCATATACGTGATTAAAAATCCATCGTCAACCATGCAGTTGTTTGATATAATAGCCTGGCAAATGTAACAGAACGTAATGGAATTGCGTTAAAAACCGAGTTCTCTAAAATGATTCCTGAACCTTACGATACAAAATTATGCGCGAGTGGCGGAATTGGTAGACGCGCTAGCCTTAGGAGCTAGTGTCTTCGGACGTGGAGGTTCAAGTCCTCTCTCGCGCACCAAGAACGAACTTTTCGGGAAATTTGAGCGCAAATGCGCTCTTTTTTCTTTGGTTTTGCGGAGCAAAAACCAGATGTTTTCAGGGGGGAGAAAGG
>RZYF01000050.1 GCA_010014665.1 Candidatus Saccharimonadota bacterium
TCTAGCTGCAATAACTTGCCACCAATGGAATACTTTAAAAGTTTTTGGCTAGAAAGATTAAGCTATGCAGATGTGTCGTGACAATTGGGGCTTAGTACAAGTATAAAAGAGAAATCACAAAAGAGCTCCAAAGGTGGGACTCTCCGACCATGGCGGTCATAGTCATGGTAAAGGCGTGATACTTTCACAACACAGGAAGGTGTGCGTTATGTGCACGATCAGCGACAAGACCATTCTCTGGGCACTGAACAGCTCTGGCTGGTACAGGGAGATGGCATGTTCGGCGGTCGAGAACTACTCTAGGGTCCTCGACATGGCGGCGAATTTCGTCGTCGAGACGACGAGGGTCAACCTCAAGCCGGTTACCTTGCGGACTCGGATCGACAAGCTCGTCCGAGAAGGCTGGTTGTTCGTCGATAAACAAGGTCTGCTTCGGCTGACCGACAAGGCCTACGATCAATTCCTTGGATGCAAGTTCGTTCGCCGTTCGGCCTCGGTCGCACGGATGGACGCCGAGGGCGTCAAGCTCAAGGATGCCGGTCGCCCTGTTTACCAGGGCGAGAAGGGTCGGAAGAAGCGTCCGGAACAGGTTGTTACCTCATGTTCCGCTCACTACAAGTTAGGACCCAAAGAGCGACCGCTTCTGCATCGAGCGAATTTCGTGGTCACACCCGAGACACTCGTCGAGTGGGAGATGCTTGAAGAAGAACAGCAGTGGCAGGATGCTCAGGTGAGGGCTCGTGAGTTTGATGCACTCGACCATGGTCATCAGCTTCTCGGAGGTCCCTGCATCTTTTTCGCGTACGAGAATGATCTCGTAGACGCAGGTCTGACGACGTAGAGCTTCTGGCGGGGGTGGGGATGATGATCGTCCCCACCCCCTAGCGAATACATCGCGCCCCTTCCTGTGAAATCACATTACAGTGATATATCTGATCAACTTTAGAATTATAAGATTAAACTATAGTTCGATATTTTATTAAAAATATCAAAATAAATAGCCCACGCAAAAGGTGGGCTATTTACTTTGGTGACCTCACTCGGTGAAAACTGGAACAATTTTTTTGATGATTTGAAGCGTTTTGATACAGAAATCAACGACTTGCTCATCGGGGAGGATTGGTGATAAAACATAGCCTTGAGATATCAGAATCATACCGTACTACTGATTATTGCCTTTATCGTTTTTCTCTCGGTTCCAGCTATACACGATATTGCGAGCTTTGCCTTCTAGCCTTAGATAGCCTCGATCGACCAAACTATTCAGCCTACGCTGCAATGTGCGCCTAGCAATGTGTGGCAGTATAGCTTCAGTATCAGATAGAGATATAGCGCTGAACTGTTTTGCATAAGCCAGAATGTCAGCCTCGTCATGATTTATCCTCGCCGGTATATCCCCTATAGCACTAGAAATAAGGGTAATTTCAGTCAATAGGATTTTAGCTGATGATAAGAACCCTGTCGTAAAGTAGTCCAGCCACCTAGTGACGTCGCTAGTAGCGGCTTTGGCGTAGTTGTTACCCTGAGAATCGTGAAGAGCACTATAGTATTCTTGCTTAGCCACAGAATAGTACGAATCAAGTACCAATGACCCGCGTAGATCATAATCACGCAGCCCAAGATAAAGCGTTGTTAAGGCACGCGTCGTACGACCATTGCCGTCCGAAAAAGGGTGGATAGAGACAAACTGAAAATGCAGCAGTCCTGCGCCAATAATTGGATGAACGCTAAGCGAGGCGTCATCGAGCCAATTCAATAACTTCTGAAGCTCATTCGCTACGACACCAGCTTCCGGTCCAATGTACTGTACCACGTCATTTTGGTTAATGATGTAGACGTCATTTTTTCGGAGCTTTCCTACTTTATCATCAGGCAAGAGGCCGTCCATTATAATTGCGTGCAGCTTCAGGATGTCTTGCAGGGTGATTGGATTGTTAATTTTCTTTCGTTTATCAACAAAATCAAGGGCCTTGCCGTAGTTACGAACCTCAAGTTCGGCATATTGGTGTCTAGTTAGTGCGGTAGTGGTTGATAACGCTCGTTCCACCTGCCTATAATCCAGCGGGTTGCCTTCAATCGAGGTCGAGCTGTGAGTGGCTTCGACGGTTGCCCTATGACGCATTTCGATTTCACGCTCTGGCAATATATAGCTAGAGTCAACTTTTGTCTTGATTGACTCAATTTCAGCAACTCGAGCCAAGATGTTGTCAGTAATTTTATATTTTGGTTCATAAGCCATAAGTCTATTATATCATAGTATCGCGCCATTATCGCGCCAGGTATCGCGCCAATGTTAGCGGCTTGACGAAAGATACCCTGACAAGCACCGCTTCTACAATTTATACGGCAGTTCTGACGTATGTATAAAACTATACAGTACTCTCATTTCTATATCTGGTTGGTCATTAGTCGCGTATAAGATATATCGGTAATTATATCGGTATGTTTATCGGTAACTTTAGTTTACCATTAGTTGCCAGCAGGGAGTGGAACTCATTATATAGGGGTGAAATTACAAAAAAATTCCAAAAGATTAATCCTGGAACTTTTCCGATCTGACGATAAATTTGGTGACCCATATACGGGGCACCTGGAACGCTGTTATTGAAGATTTGATACGACTCAGCGAGTTATTGGATGACGAGGAGGCTGGCAATGTTTAGCCTATTTCGCAGAGCAAATATTGAGCTGCTGTATTCTGATTTGTATGATGAGGTAAGTTTTTATCCGCACTTCTTTAAGGATATTAAACGGGCAAGAAAATCCATTTTGATTGAAAGCCCATATCTAACCATTCGGCGAGCCGAGCAATTGGCGTCCGTTGCCGCAAAAGTGTCGCGCAAAGGCGTCAGTATCAAGGTGTTTACACGTTATCCTGGCCATCATACATCCAGGTTACGCACTGAGGCTGAGGAAGCGATAGGGATATTACAAACTTCAGGCATACGAGTTTTTATATCACACGATTTACGCCACCGTAAAATCGCCATCATAGATAATACGGTTTTATATGAGGGTAGCCTTAATATTTTAAGCCAATCGAAAAGCCGCGAAGTGATGCGGCGTACGATATCGCGTAGACTGTGTAAGCAAATGCTCACATTCACAATGCCCCATAAGTAGGAGGTGGTACAATATGAGTAATATGACAGATGATATTGGCTACCAAGTTACTGACGAAGATGTTGCCGCAGTTATACACTGGCTTGAAATTAACGATCCAGAGAACGCTAACGAAAAAGTCGCCCGTGAGATGCTAATAGGAGCACGTGATATGTGGCGCGATATGGGCCGTGTTGATGTTGATCTGCTTTATAAAGCACTCGAAGATTACAAAAAGAAATAACGGGATTAGCTAAGTAGTACATTATGCATGGTCATCAACCTTAACGGGTAACATACCCTCTTGCTCCATGCGGTCTAGGATTCCTCGGGTTAGCTTATTACCTGTCAGCTGTAGAATGTATTCTCTTCCTTTCGGCTTCAAAGTGCGAATAAAGTGTTGCGCGCGCATTTTCCCTAGCCGTTTTGAGATTACGACGTGACTATAATCATCCGGCCACAAATCCTTCAAATCACCAGCCTTTATTATCTGCTTGCGGGCTAGCCGGCTCAGGATCTTCGTTTCTATTTCACTAGTTATGTTCTTTTCACTGGCCCATGCGATTGTAGGCAGAAGTATTTGATCCTTCACGAAATCACGATCGGCTAGTTTCTGCGACTTCTTTACCTCATCTTGTAAGCCTTCAAGAACATATAGACACCAGTTTCTCAAACTATCTTCATCACCCTTATCCGCGATTGCGAGCATATCGTAATACTTTTCTCGGTTACCGGCAAAAACGGCAGTCGGGTTAAAAAGACGGGCCGATCCAGGTATAATAAATCCTTTTTTACACAACATCGCATACGTGAGCAATCGTACGGTTCTGCCATTACCGTTACCAAATGGATGCACCCAAACAAAACGATGATGCGCAATTGCTATTTTTAACAAATCAAGTTTTGGATCACAGGGCTGGTTAATATACTCGTATAGCTCATCCATCAAGTCCTTTATGTCGGCAGGATGCGGTAGTACATGCTCGGAATTGCCTATTGTTCGAGGTTCTATTCGGTAGGCGCCAGGACGACTATCCCCCTCTTTGTTTGTCGATAAGTTTTTAACCACAATTTCATGTAACTTATACATAAATTGTGCGCTAATTTCAGTTGTAGCGATATGTTCATCAATAAACTCAAGAGCCTCAATAAGGTTAGATATTTCAATAAGTCTCTCGTTGTCAGTATCTGTTTTATCCAGTCGCTTCTCGACGAACGTAGCAAGTGTAGTATGATTACCTTCAATGCGAGCCGATGCTAAGGCCTCAACGATGTGGAATAGGTTCTTCAGCTCATAAAATACCCATGGCTCAGTACTACCCGACACCCCATGATTACGCAACTGCTGTAGCTCAACAATGATGTCCGTTAGTATTGAGTTAAAAGCTGGGGTAGGCGTTATAATCATACCGATAATTGTACCTTAAGTTTGTTAATTATGTAACCATAAGCCAAATTTAACAGAGGTATTATGTAACCATAAGCATTTTGACATGTAACCTTGAGTTATTAAAAATGTTGAGCAGCGGAGATCTGCTTATTACTTAAAACGGTAGTACATCCGACGATTTTACGCCGAGCACCTTGAGGATCTTTTGAAGTGTTTCAAGCTTAGGTTCTTGCTTACCTTGCTCAATTTTGGCATATGCATTCCAAAAGATGCCAGCCTTTTCGGCTAGCTCTGTTTGAGTCAAGTTATTTTTAATTCGAAGGGCTTTGAGCTCTTTGCCAATATGTTTAGATAATTCAGTGGCGGCCATGATAGGCATATTGTACCACGTTATTACGGATTTGCACCTAGAGCGTAGTAACTCACCACCTTTGCAACATCCCTTGAACCAAAAAAGGTAGGCGTCCTAAACTGTAAAGATCACTACATCTAACAGAAAGGAGCCTACCAT
>RZYF01000051.1 GCA_010014665.1 Candidatus Saccharimonadota bacterium
CCGCCAGGGTTAGGCAAAACTACTATGGCGACCGTAATTGCTAACGAAATGGGTACGAATATCCGCGTGACTGCTGGTCCAGCTATAGAACGCGCTGGTGATCTAGCAAGTATTCTGACAAACCTACAGGACGGTGACATACTGTTTATTGACGAGATTCATAGGTTGCAACGTACCGTCGAAGAGGTATTGTATGCGGCTATGGAAGATTTCAAACTAGACATAATAATCGGTAAAGGGCCAGCGGCACGTAGCGTTAGGCTCGATTTGCCGAAATTTACGGTTATAGGTGCGACCACACGCACCGGTAGTTTAGCTGCGCCACTGCGCGATCGTTTTGGGATGATTCATCGGCTTGAATTTTATAAGCCAGAGGAGATTGCTCGAGTTATATCGCGAACCGCACGTATACTCGACAGCCAGATCGACAGCCAGGCGGCCGAAATACTGTCTTCAAGGGCACGACAGACGCCACGAATTGCCAACCGTTTACTTAAGCGAGTGCGTGATTATGCCGATATAAACGCTGATGGGATTATCGATTCGTCTATAACGTACCGAGCACTTGATTTGCTGGAGATTGACGAATTAGGCTTAGATGCGGCAGATAGAAACATGCTTCGAAGCATGATTGATAACTACGGTGACAACCCAGTGGGATTAACCACTATAGCAGCTTTGACTGGCGATGAGGCGACGACTATTGAGGACTTTTATGAACCCTATTTGCTCCAGATTGGTTTTATCGAAAGGACGCCACGTGGTCGTCGCGTAACGCCTAGAGCTAAGAAGCATTTGGAAGATAAGAAATCGTAGTATAATCTAGGTATGAACCCACAGGGAGATCAACCGGATTATTCGAAACCAGTAGCCTATGATGAGCACGGACGGCCACTATATGCACTTTCGCCTGAAATAATTGAACAAGTTCAGTCCCAGGCTCTCAGTTCACAGGCGCAGCCACCACCTCAAGAGCAAACTCAGACTCAAAATCAAGCTCTTGCTCAATCTAATTCCACTCAAACTGGACAATCTCAATCGCAAGTTCCCTCCGAATTAACATCTCCACAGCGAGTCGTTAACCCTGATATCAGTAGATTACACCAACAGTCAAATGAAAAATATCCGAGTCTAAATCTTAGCGATGATGAATATGTGATTAGCACGCTCAGGCGACATCCGATAGGTATAATTACAATATGGGCTATAGTAGCGTTATCTATCTTGATAACTCTCTTTTTACCGGCTATTTATTATGGGCTTGGCGTAGACTCGACTTTGCGTATTTCGGCTACAGCCATGGTAGCTTTGGGATTGGTCCTGTTAGCTATCATAGTTCTTGTAATTGTCGCTGGAATGATAGCAACATATGTATATGAGTCAAATGGGTTCTTTTTAACCAACGAAAATGTGACCCAGCGCATCCAGGCAAGCTTATTTTCTAAGAAAATCCAAACGATAAGTCTTGGTAGTATTGAAGATGTTAGCTATCGACGTAGTGGAATAATTCAAACATTACTCAATTATGGCTCGATTCGGCTCTCTACAGAAGGCGAAGAAACTACTTATCGATTCAATTATGCCTTCGACCCAGAGAGCCAAGTGCATATCATAAATGATGCCATGGAAGAATTTCGTAGATCTCATCCGCAAAACAACAACGGATCCTAGCGAAGACTTTTTTGGATAAATGGTGCTTCTTTTTCGAGAACGGCACGTAAGATGTAGTGCTGGCAGACGCCATCAGAGCAACTGCTCGGTTCGTAACTATATTCCGAGTTAGGTCTGTTTATCACTACGCCTTTTTGGTCTTGAAGTAAAGATTTATCGACTGCTGTTAAATATTTTGAATTTAATGATTCTGGATATCCTTTGAGGCTAGGGTAAGTAACTTCTTCTAAGTTGGCTCTAATAGCGTTCATAGCAAACTTACGAGTACTATCACGCTGTTGAGCTTCTATAGAGAGCTTCTCGGTCCACAACAACGTTGCGAGTACGACTAGACAGGCAAGCCATATGGCTATTTCAAGCTTTGTAAATGATTTCGGGGTTGTCTCGTCCATAGCACCAATTATAGCATTTGGTGTATCATGGATATAGAGATATCTATAATCACCTGAGGAGGGTAGAATGGCTGATAAGGCAAAAAAAGCTGCAGACAATAGTACAAATGATGGTAAAATCAAAGCTCTTGGATTAGCAGTTGATCAGATTACAAAACAGTTCGGTGATGGTTCAATTATGAAATTAGGTGATGCTTATAAGGTTGATGTTGAATTGGTCTCGTCTGGTTCTCTGTCGCTAGACTTAGCGTTAGGTGGTGGTTACCCGAAGGGCCGAATTATCGAGATTTATGGGCCGGAGAGTTCAGGCAAGACCACGCTGGCTCTGCACGCAATTGCTGAAGTTCAAAAAAAAGGTGGTACGGCAGCGTTTATAGACGCCGAGCACGCCCTCGATCCAGCCTATGCCAAAAAACTTGGCGTAGATGTTATAAATCTACTAGTTAGCCAGCCTGACAACGGTGAGCAGGCACTCGAGATTGCTGAAACACTAGTGCGTAGCAACGCAGTTGATTTGGTGGTCGTCGACTCGGTAGCTGCATTGGTACCACAGGCTGAAATAGAAGGTGATATGGGCGATTCCCATATGGGACTACAGGCTCGTTTAATGAGTCAAGCACTACGCAAATTAACAGGTATTATTAGTAAATCTAAATCGACTGTTATTTTTATTAATCAGATACGTATGAAAATCGGTGTTATGTTTGGTAATCCAGAAACTACTACGGGTGGAAATGCCTTAAAATTTTATGCATCACAACGAATAGATATTCGTCGAATAGGTCAAATAAAACAAGGTGACGAAATAATCGGCAATCGTACTAAGGTCAAAGTAGTCAAGAACAAGATTGCACCGCCTTTTCGAATGGCCGAATTCGATATTATGTATAACGAAGGTATCTCTCGCACGGGCGATGTATTAGATTTAGCTGTCGAACACAACATAGTAGGCAAGAGTGGTGCTTGGTTTGATTACAAAGATAGCAAAATTGGTCAAGGGCGGGAAGCTACAAAGATTTATTTGAAAGAGAATCCGAAGGTTCTTGATGAAGTAGAAAAAGCCGTACGTGCTAAAGTTGCCGCAGATAAAGAATAATACATCACTTACAATATGAGCTACAAGATCACTAATATATCGATTCAGGCTCGAAATCCTGATCGTGTAAATGTATCAGTGGATGGTAAATACCGGTTCTCCCTTGATGTTTATCAAGTTACTGATTTGGGTGTAAGGATTGGGCTAGAGATAGATGAATCTAAATTAGCTGAACTGGAGCAAGAAAGTCAATACGGTAAACTCTACGCTAGAGCCCTAGAATATTGTTTGATACGACCTCATAGCCAAAAAGAGGTTAAGGATTATCTATGGAAAAAAACATTGAATCAGAAAGTTCGTAATCGAAAAGGTGAAATTATAGAAAGACAAGGAGTCTCAAAACAAGTTACTGATCGTATACTCGATAGATTGATCGAGAAAAAATATTTAGACGACGAGAAATTTGCTAAATTTTGGATAGAAAACAGAAATATACATAAAGGTACAAGTATGCGTAAAATGTACTACGAGTTGTTACAAAAAGGGGTTAGTAAATCAATTATCGATACAGTTATGCAAAACAGTACACGTGATGAAAAAAGCGAATTATATAAAATTATTACAAAAAAACGAAGTAGATATCCTGATCAGGCTAAATTAATAGCTTATTTAGTGAAACAAGGCTTTCCGTACGATAAAGTTAGAGATGTTCTAGATGGCGGCAATCAGACCGATTGAGTTGAAGTTGGTTTTGTTTGCGGCTGAGGTCTAAAAGGATTTACAAACGACTGAGTGGTCAATGGTTTTTTAACTGGTTCAGCTTGGCTAACTATAGCATCTTTAACGATAATTCTCTCAGAATTTACGGCAGTAATCTGAGAGCGGTTTATTGTAGTTCCGGTCATAGTAATACTTTTCAATAGAGAAGGTTGAACATATATCTGCATAATATCGTATGTATCGCGGTCGAGCCCAAAAGACGCCACACGCCCAAGTGAAACGCCTTTTTTTGTTATCACTTTTATGCCAATAATATGAAAATTATAAGCTAGAACTTTCTGAAGTCGAACAAGATCGTCTAGGGGCATCAGTGAACTATCATCATCTACGATTGTTCCAATTTCACTAAACTCTCTAATATCCTCTGAATGCAATACTGATTCAGCATGACTTAGGTTTGCTCCGATTACCCGAAAAGCTACCACATGCAATTTTCTGGGGTCAATTATCGGCTCAGATATTCTAGCAAGTGGCATGCCGGTCTGTAGGCTAAGGACTGATGACCCAATGAAACGACTGATTGGTATGAGCATAGTTTAATTATATCAGTAAGCTTATTGTTAGATTACTCGGAAAACGGGTTCGTGCGACCAGCGGGGAGCGGTGAACTGTTCTGGCTACCGAGAGCGTTGATTTTCTGGATAGTTTGTTTGTTGAAGCTGGCGCTCCAGTCTCTTGACGAGGATACGCCGTCGGCTATTGGTCCGTTCTGCAATTCTTGCTGAACACTGAAAGCGGCGTAGGTTAGAGAAAAAAGTGATAGTACAATAAAAACAAAGCCGAATCGTTTAACAGAGAATTCACGAATCTTTAGCCAAAGATCTTTAATCTGGGCATTTGAGGAAGGCTTGATAGTTTTTTCGCCAGGTCTCATTTTACATATACCTCCAGTTCAATAGACGGTGTAGTGATATAACCTTTTTGTACAGGGTCTGG